>JAAYBQ010000203.1 GCA_012730035.1 Spirochaetota bacterium | reverse complement strand
TTGACCCTGCCGATGATCCCTGTAAAGAAAAGGCTTGCTGCTATTATAAGTATAAAGGATTCCATTATTCTACCCCAGTGCAAGAAATGACATTATGAATGAGAAGATCGTCTGCCTGAATGTGAAGGCAAGGATCGCTGTAATAAATATTACACCGTAAAGTATGTAGTACTGTATAAGGCCGTTCTGCAGAAAGCCGAACACGTTCATAAGCCTTCCCAGACGCTGCATATTTCTGTCTACCAGTATCTCCTCGACCTTGTCGTATGCGTGCGTGTGGAACGACCCTGTTTCAGGGAACATACCCTTCAGTACGGGGCGTTCGGAGTGAACCTTGAGCAGGGGAGAGGCTATGCTGGTGTATGTCTGCACAAAGGATGTGGCGGTGTACTGGATTTTCGGGCTGCCGCCTGTGTATCCGCACCCCCATACCGGAGACTGCCGCCGGCTGGATCGTCCGGCCGCCAGTCTTCTGACTGAAAGCATAAGTGCTGTCATAAGCAGAAGGACTATACCCGCCATTGATAAGGAATGCATGAGCCACGTTGACGGCGGCTGCACACCGGCCATGGCCGCGTTGTCAAGTATTGCCGAAGCGGGTATTGAAACCAGGCGCACAAAAGGTGCAGGAAAGAGACCTATGCAGACAATCAGGCAGAGAACGGCAATCTGCGGAACCAGCGCCATGTTTTCTACCTCGGAACACTCCTCGGGCAGCGGGCTTCGCGGAATGCCCAGAAATACTATCCCGAATGCCTTGGTGAAGCAGAGGAACGCAAGCCCCCCCACCATTACAAGCCCGAATATGCAGCAGAGCATTATCATTGATACTGGAAGCTCCCCGGAAGTGAGGCCGGTGTACATGGAGCTATATATAAGAAATTCTGAAACGAACCCGTTAAGGGGCGGAAGACCGGTTATTGCAAGGGCCGGCATCAGGAAGAGCCCGGCCGTAAACGGCATGTACTTCATTATTCCGCCAAGCTCCTCTATTATGACCGTGTGGGTCTTGCGGTATACCGAACCGGTGGCGTAGAAGAGCAGCGATTTGAAGAGCGAATGGTTCAGAGTGTGCAGCAGGGCTCCGCAGTATCCTGCCATTGCAACTGTGCCGTTCCCCATGCCTGTGCCCATAAGGCCCAGGCCCAGGCCCATACCTATTATGCCGATGTTTTCAATGCTGTGATAGGCAAGCAGGCGCTTCAGGTTGTGCTGCACTATTGCCACCATAACACCGTACAGGGCTGTGGCAGTGGATAAAATAAGTATAAGCCTTCCCATGGCAAGAACGTTACCCTGGCAGAGGGGGAGTACCCTGAATATGCCGAATATCCCCATTTTTATTATTACCCCGGACATCACTCCCGAAACATGGGCGGGAGCAGCAGGGTGGGCCCAGGGGAGCCATGTATGCAGAGGAACAAACCCGGCCTTGAACGCGAAGCCTGTAAAAAGAATTATAAAGGGCCATGGTGAGATTGTGGCGGAATGTGCGCGCGCGTGTTCCATAATCTGGCGCATGTCCATGGAGCCCGCTGTGCCCGAAACCCAGATGAAGCCTGTAATAAGAAGAAGCACGCATATATGCGACTGTATAAAATAGTTTATGCCTGCCCGAAGTGTCTGCCTCTTCTCGTGTTCATAAGTCACCAGCAGGAAGCATGCAACCGTCATTATCTCCCAGCAGAAGAGGAATGCTAAAACATTCTGCATTACGCATACAGCGGTCATCGAAGCCTGCAGAAACAGGAACGATACCCAGTGTACCGGGTCCTTTGTGCGGCTGGTGAACATCTTCATGTAGTAGAAGCCGTACCAGCAGCCTGTTATAATCGTAATGTTTATTACTATAATAAAAAAGGCTGCGAGTGAATCAATCCTCAGCGGAACGGTCCCGAAGGGGAAGGAGCAGTGTATAAGCAGTTCAGTGCTGCCGTATTTCAGGGCGGTAAAGGCTGCTGTAAAGTTAAGTATGCCCGATAATATTACAGTGGTGAGAGCGGCGTTTTTTTTAAGCCTGAGCGGCAGAATCAGAACGAGTACTATGCCGCAGAGTGTTGCTGCAAATGAAAAGAGAATAAGATTCATGGCAAGTTTCCGGCTTGTATATAGTTTATGAGTTTAAAAATACACTTATATACAGGTTTGCATCGGGCCCGCGTGTCAAGGAATTATTATGCCGCTGAGGCGTTATACAATAAAAAAATTTTATACAGCCCGGACAGGCCTCTCTTTCTTGACTGCCGGGGCTGTTAATGTTATATTAAAATAAAATTTAACGGGGATAATTATGAAACTCTCTGACCAGGGACTGCTGTCAAGAACAGGGCTGCGCACAAAGGTTACTGTTATCCTTTCGGCCACGATCTCAATACTCTGTATAGCCATCACGCTCGCGTCGTACTATATGCTTAAGAAGCAGATATTTGCCGAACTGCGCGCCAGGCTGGTAAACATAGCCTACACCGGTTCATTCATCATTGACGGCAAATCTTTAAGAAGCCTTGTGTCAAATCTGGCGCCCGATTATGATTACTCAAAGATCGATTCCGCCCAAGAGTATCCCATGGATGAACAGAATGTTGCGCGTATAGAGTCAACAGAAGAATTTGAACGTGTATGCGCCGACCTTAACGTTATACGAAATGCGCAGCCCGACCTCCTTATATACGCCTACGTAGTTGTACCCACTGCTGAGCCGGGCATGCTCCGTTTTGTGGCGGATGCCGATGCGCCCGAACTTCTTGCAGAGGCGCGGGAAACAGGGGGCCCCTATGACGAGATAACCCGTTACGGTAAACTCTACGAAGCGGGCGCCGATTCCGTAATGGCCGACGCATCCCTTAACAAACTTAATGTGGCAGATAACAGTTTTGCCTGGGATGAAGAGGGCCGCTTTAACATAGTTTCGGGCTACGCTCCGCTTTATGATGACGGGCAGTACATTGGGATGCTGGGCATAGATATTTCTGATAAAAACGCCAATGCTATTTTAAAGAGGACGTTGGCTGTTTACCTGCTCATATCCTTTGCTGCTGTCATCGCTGCGGTACTTATATCACTTGTTATGAGTAGAATGATAAGTGTACCCCTGGGACGGCTTGTACGCAGCCTGCGCGACATGGCTGACGGCGAGGGTGACCTTACCGCGACCCTCAGGATTAACACGCGCGACGAGCTGGGGCGTGCAGCGTTTGAATTCAACAGGTTTACCGGGAGGCTGCGCGATGCCATATCGCAGATCAAGGTCATTGCCGCTGACCTGGACTCTGCGGCAGGGGCCATAAAGTCATCCATATCGGGCCTGTCCAACAACCTGGCCACACAGTCATCGCTTGAAAAAGAGATGGCTGACGGCGGCGTAAGCATGAAATCGAGCGTATCCACGCTTGCCCTGAATGCCGATGTTCAGGCAAACGGCTTTGTGGCGCTTACAAACAGGCTGGTTGACCTTTCAGGATCGATCTCTGCCCTGGCCGAGGAATCAATGATTGCTTCAAAACTTACTGACGCAATAACCGGCAATGTAATAAAAGGCAAGGAATCCCTTGAGTCCGCAAGCAGCATAATGGAAAACATAGGCAGAAGTTCTGACGAGATGACAGGTATAGCCGGCATAATAAGCGACATATCGGACCAGATAAACCTTCTATCCCTGAACGCCGCTATTGAGTCCGCAAGGGCGGGCGAGGCGGGAAGGGGCTTCGCGGTAGTCGCTGACGAGATATCAAAACTTGCAGACAAGACCGCCTATAACGTGAAGGATATTGACAGGATTATTCGCGATAATTCACAGCTGATAACCCGGGGCATGCAGAGCGTTAATTCAATGATCGGCCTCTTCGGCAATGTGATCACCGACGTCTCTTCAATATCAGCCCTTATTCAGAAGATGAACAGATACATGACCGAGCAGGCCGAGTATAACGAGCAGGTTCACAGGGAGTCCGACACCATGAAAAATGTCGTGGGCGAGATTCATGAACTTGTAGATGAACATGAACGGGCTGTGAACGCAGTTGCCTTATCGCTCGATTCAATCAGCAGGCTTTCGCAGGGGAACAGGGACGCTTCGGAGTCGGTAAACACCTCGGCTGGCGAGATAACTGCCATGACTGACAGCCTTATAAGACTTGTGAACTATTTCAAGGTGGGTACGGGTAACTGGTAGTAACATTTTCTGCCGGTCAGGGACAAAGAATTATTGCAGCAGAGCCCCCGGCGCATTGAACCGGTTGCATGCGCTGCAAAAATTAAGGCCGGATTAAACCTGATGAATAGAACAAAATCCATATTAGCAGCAATTACATGCTGCGTAATTACCCTTCTTATATTTGCCGCAGACGCCTCTGCTGGTTACGCGCCCATTGAATTCCGAGAGGTCTGGGGTTACATGATGCGCGGCGAGGAGAAGAAGTTCAGCGTTGACGCGCCTGTAACAGATATATGCTATTTCAGCGTGGGTATAACCTACAGGGGAAAGCTTACATCTGCTGCCAGGCGCCCTTCGATACCGGACTATAACGGCCAAAAGCGCCGCATACATCTTGTGGTAGCCAACCTTGACAATCCGGCGCTTATGCACTTCTGCCTTGACCCCTGGTACGGCATACGCGACAGACTTGTGGCCGGGATCGTCGCTCATTCCATTGATTACGACGGTGTACAGATCGACTTCGAGGCGGTTCAGCCCGCAGACAGGGATTCTTTTATTGAGTTTCTACGGCTGCTCAGGGCCGGACTGCCGGACGGCAAGGTTCTGAGTGTGGCACTTCCGGCCAGAAGAAAAAAAGTTGTCGATGCCTATGATTACGGTGTAATCTCCAGTATCGCAGACAGGGTAATGGTAATGGCCTACGACCAGCACTGGAGCAGCAGCCGCCCCGGGCCGGTTGCGTCGCTCGAGTGGTGCCGGGCAGTGGCAAGGTTCTCCCGCAGCAATGTTCCGCAGGGAAAACTGATCATGGGCCTTCCGCTCTACGGGAGGTCATGGCAGAAGAACGGCTACAGCAGGGCTGTCGGCGGCAGAGAGATAGACAAAATATTATCAAGGACTGACGCCAGGTTTGAATATTCAGTCGAAACAGGCTGGGTAATAACCTGCGACGAAAAGGTGGCAGTGGTACTCTACTTTGATGACGTAACCGCGACCAGGGAGAAGCTTATGATGTACAGAAGCTACACCGATTCTGTCGCGTTCTGGCGGCTGGGCATGGAGAAGCGCGAGCTGTGGGAGAACATCTCTATTGAAAACGGAGGGCGCAGAGTGGCCGGCGCTGCCGAAGACCCGGGCGTGTCCCGGGCAGACTGATGGAATAAAAAAAGCTCTCCGCGCGGAGAGCTTTAATCATTCAACTGCAATATTAGATTATATTACTGCAACCTGGACAGCCCTTGGGCCCCTGTCTGTGTTTTCAATTTCAAACTGAACCTGCGCGCCCTCTTTAAGGGTTTTAAAACCCGTACCCATAATGCTTGAATGATGAACAAAGTAGTCCTTGCCATCTGTAGCTGAAATAAAACCGAAACCTTTCTGATCGTTGAACCATTTAACTGTGCCTTGAGACATTAGATTTACTCCTGAGTTTTAATCGGGGATTCCCGGTGCGAATTAGTTAAAATTTCCTGAATAATACCGGTGAGAAAGATGGTATGAAAAACAGAATCTTTATAAACATAACCGCTACACGACCATGATGCAATGTTTAAAATAAAAGTCAACACTAAAAGCGCCTTTTGCGGGCGTAACTTTAAAATAACATCAGTTTTAATATAAAAAAAAGAATATTATGTCTGATTGTACAGATACCAGGAAAGTCCGGTCGGATTAAATTTATAAACATTATTTATTTTTTGTATAAATATGTTGACTTTATAATGTTCTTCGGATTTACTGTTGCGGTTTGAACTGACAGGTCAGTTTTGCCTTTGGACAGTCAATGCTGCAATATATATCAGTCCAAAAAAATAAACCGGAGGTTTTTTTTATGAAAAAGTTTTCATTCTTAATCGCTATTCTATTGTCTCTTGTATTTGCGGCATGTGACAGCACGGCAGATTATTCTGCCGATCCAATGACTGACAAAGAGAAAGCGGCAGCAGCTCTCAAGCTCTTAAATGATGGTCTTGAAAATGCTACGGCAAAGTCAGTAAGCGACAAGGCGGACACCGGGATCGATTTCAGTATACTCACTGGAACGGTCTATAACCAGGATGGCATGAAAATAGATGCCGCACCAGTACTTGAACCAGGTACATTAAGCCTGACCTTAGGGGTCGAGCTTACTTTTATAATGACCGACTATCTGCTTAAAGCGACCGATCCTTCAACAGGCAGTGAGACTGAACTTGGCAGTGTTTCCGGCGTACTTAAAGTGATCATAGGGCTTGAACAGGACATTTTAAGCAGTAATCTGGTTATTATCGCCAATACTCCTGCTGAAAATCAGCTTGTATTCACAGGCGGACAGCTTGACGCTACGAAGGTCGGATTTGATAATGTGAAAATATCAATAGACGCATCCTCTATCACCGGTGGAATCAGCCTGGGAGGAAGCCCTTTTGCGGTTAAGGGAACAATTATTGTAAATGACTTCCCCGTCTATGTTGATTCCGAAATCATTGAACTGCTCATGGGCATGATGTAAATCTCTCTAAAATCAGTTCTGAAGCAAAAATGGATGCCGGCAGCAGGCATCCATTTTTGTCAGCAGACCACAGTCCATAATCTGCCATTAAATTATAAACAATTCCGGAGTTAATTCCTTAACCATATTGCAGAATAAAATGCGGGTGAATTAAAAGAGTCCTGGTGTACTAAAAAGTATTTCTTAGAACTATTTCTGAAATAATTTCGCGATATTCTGTAAAATTCCTTGACTTTTTTTTCACGTTATTGCCTCCTGCTCCGGTTGCGCCTGAACCGTCAGTACAACCTTTGGACTTAAATGCCGCGCATAGACTGTCCAAACAGAACAAACCGGAGGTTGTATCAAATGAAAAAGGTAATACTCGGTATTTCCATCCTTCTCTCACTTCTTTATGCGGGATCATGCGACAATAGTAAAGATGAATCTGCAGATAAACAGAAGGCTGCAGCTGCTCTTAAGGTTGTCAATGACAGCGTGTCGTTTGTAAGTGTTCCGCTTATAACCACATACAGTAAATCCGAAGGCACCATAGTTGTTCCTGACCTGGGCAGCCTTAACGGAACCATTGAGAATAATGAGAAAACACTCAGCATTAAATTCGGTTCACCCGTTCAGGGCGAACTTCCCGGAATATTGCTCACCGCCACACTTTCGGACTTCAGCCTGGACCTTAAAGACGGAACAGAGAGGATGGTCAGCGGAATAATTGAAATCTACCTGACCTTTGAGCTGCCCGGAAGCATAGTGGTTGTGGCGAACACGCCCGAAGACCAGCCGCTTCAGTTTACAGGGGGCGAGCTTGACGGAAAGCTTGCCGCATTCGAAAATGTAAAAATCATATACGACGTTAATGCAATCTCATCTCAGGATAATGGAATAAGCGCAGGACTGCCGGCCGCGGTCTCCGGAACGCTCTACCTGAACGGTCTGCCCGTATACCTTGATTCAGAGATCCTTGATCTTATGATAGCCATGCTTTAAAGATATAAACAGAACAGTGGAGTCCTCCTTTAATTAAAGGGATGCCCCCGGGCATCCCTTCTGTTTTACCTGTTCATCAGTGTCAAAACCACCAGGCTTCAGCCGGTATGTGTCCGACCCTTAGCGAGAACATTCCTTTAATCCTTTCTCTGTGGCTTCAGCGCAGCGGCTGGTGAACATGTTAAGTTCATTCCGCCTGAGGCGGCAAAGTGCGGTTTTACAAAGTCGTTACAAAGACGTATCAAAGTCGTTACATAGTCGTTACATAGTCGTTAAGCAGATTTTGAAAAAAACAGGTTTATTCTGAAAAAATTTCAGTAATTATTCCTGAAAATACTTATCAGTGCAGTATGGTTGTTTCAGTTCCTCCCGCCGCCTTCGGCGGCGGGAGGAACTGAGCATTTTATTCTGCAAAATGGTTCAGTAATTAATTCTGAAAAAGTTTTTAAGAATTGCAGTTTTAAAACGTATAACCATTGAGAGGCAATGTTTAATGCGGTTTTGCGGCTTAGCGAGAGGCTTGTTAAGTCCATTCCGCCTGAGTTTATATTCGCGCAGGTGGTACGGGTTATAGCGTCTAAAGGTGGTAGTCTCCCGATGCCTCGGGCTGGTAGGTTATATTCTCAATTGAAAGGTACTGGTTGGGCGACTTGCTCCCTTTAATAACAGTCCCTGTACTGCTCCCCAGTATTCGTGAGCCCAGGCTTGAGAATACCGATATTCTGTTCTGTTTCGGGTCTGCGTCTTTGGGCAGAACCAGGTAGAATTCCTCTTTCATGCCTGTGCCCAGGTCCCGCAGTATGAATCTTGAGTTTATGGTGACTATGTTTGATTTTATTTTTCTCTGGTCAACGGGTTTAGCACGGGATATCTGTTCAAGAAGCATGTTCAGGTTCTCTTTTTCGCAGGGGTCCTTGACTGTGTAGCTCGCTGATACGCTGCTTATTCGTTCACAATCAAATTTTGTAAATACCCTGCTGCTTTGCATTCCCGTTCCCCCGGATATTACTGATATTATGGCTGATCTTTTATATCTTGCGCAAAGATGTTACCTTAAGATGGGTCTGATGCAGCCTTTTCTTTAAAACATGCTGCATTACTCCTGCGAGGTTATTATACATATTTATGTTTTGTCAATTTTTTATTGTTAAAAACGGCGGTTTTTTGGTATGTGACAGTTTTTTTTCATAAAACCCCATAGTCAGTATTTATCACTGCGTTTTGTCTTTATATCCTCCGCCATCAAGATAGAGTCTTATCTTTTCGTTTATTGAATCGGGTATCTTTACACCCAGCGATTTTATGCGTGTCAGGTATTTGTCAAACGAGGTTGAATGACTGGTTGTGGTCATAAATATCTGCAGGAATGACCTGGCTGATCCCTCGATCTCCTTTCTGAACTCGGAGTTCCTGTTAAGCATGTCCTCGACCGGTGCTATTACCCTGTAGTTTACCGGCCTGCAGACCGCCCTGTGCAGAACGAACATCTGGGTAACCTCGCATTCGTAATTCTCTTCACGGATGCTCTTTTCCACCACATCAAGGTTGATGGCGTCAAGTATCTGGTATTTGTACCTGCCGCCCAGGTGGCTGTCCAGCAGTTCTATTGCCTTAAGGTAGTTGCTGCTAAGGGAGCAGTCATTGGTGCAGTCATTGCGCAGCCGCATGTAGATTATAATGTCAATGTCCGATGTGGAACTGGAGAGCCCCATGTTCAGAGACCCTGCCAGGTCAAAGGCTATGTCCCCCACCTCTTCGGTGATTTTTTCCAGTATGGATTCAAGCTCGATCATGCGGCTTTCAGATTCCGGAGTCTGGTACTGCCTGAAGAAGCTGCGTATCTCCTTGAATAACTCAATCTCGGGAATGTGCGAATACTTCTCGGTTGTGTTGTCGCAGTTTTCCCCTTTTTCAAGGGCTGTGTAGCGTTCCCGGTCGGCAATATGTTCGGTAAACGAATTGTCAACGCGCGTATAGTCCGCCAGGGTGTATATGTTCGAGTCCACGAACTTTTTAAAATGGACTTTCAGTATTTCACCATTCTCAACGGTTATTTCGTGAAAAAATCCCCCCTCTGCCACCTCGCCCTTTGCTGTTGTCACCTCGCCGAAGTTAGAGGGATTAAGGAAGAGCGTGTTCCCGGAGTATGTAAATCCCCAGTCATCGTGTATGTGCCCCGTAAGGCAGAGCATTACGCTGCTGCTGTCGCAGTAGGTTCGCAGCGCCGGTGAGCCCGAAGGGCCTTTCCATGTTATGCGGTCATGTATTCCGTGCGCGGGCTGATGAGTCACTATTATGTGCGGCTTTACAGCCTTGAAGAACGAGAACATCTCGTTGCTCCTGTCGGGTATATTTATTCCGGCGCGGTAGTCCACTATGTATCTTTCAGGTATGCCCGCTGACCATATATCCGCGCCGCCGTATCCTGCGACGCGCATACCTTCAATCTCGTGCCACTGCATGTGCAGGTCCCGCTCGTGCAGTGCCGTGTAACGCAGGTTCATGTCGTAGTTCCCGGGCAGTACAAAGATTTCCGAGCTGCTCTTTATTGAAAGGATATTCTCGAGCACCTTGTACTTCTGCTGCATTACGCGCCTTGCGCGTATTGTGTACTGCTGGTAACCATAAGCCTTTGACTGCACCACCGGGTCTGTTGTCGGGTCATCTATCAGTTCATCGACGAAGTCCTCAAGCAGCATACCGGTCTTTTCGTTTTTTCTGCGCAGGGCGTTAAAGTATGTCTGAAGTTCGTGGTAGTTTATTGCGGTATCAATATTGTAGAAGGGTATGTCGATCAGGTCACCGCCTATAATGTACAGGTCGGCTACGGTTTCAAGCAGCAGTTCATATATACGGTTAAATGACCCGTGTACATCTGTAAGGTAGATTATCTTCATTTTAAGACTCCCGGCCGCAATGGCATATAGCGGCAATTATTAAATGTTCCTGTTTTTCAGCAAGCCCTTAAGCGTAATAGTTCTGTTTTCAATCCCCCCGCGGCTTAAGTTCTGCAGGGGACTGTTAGAATATAAGCAGAATTAAACTTATTGACAATACACTTTTTTTTGCGTATATTATTTAAAAATAGAGTTCTGCCCGTGGCCGGTAGCTACCAGACGGCTGCGCGTGCTGCCGTACACAGAGTGTACGGGCCGGTATAAAAATAAAGTCGAACTTGCGGGGATTAAGCTTAATGCCTTCTGCCGTTGCTGAAGTTAAAAAGACCATACTGCTGGTTGAGGATGAATTCCTCATTGCCATGATGGAGTCCAGGGACCTTGAGGCTGGCGGGTATTATGTTATTCACGCCGCAGACGGGCCCGAAGCGGTTGCAGTTATCCATGAAAAGGGTGAAGCCATAGACCTTGTACTCATGGATATAGACCTGGGCCCGGGAATGGACGGTACTGATGCAGCGCGGCAGATACTTGAGATCAGGGATCTCCCTGTTATATTCCTCTCGTCGCACACTGAAATGGAGATAGTCAGGAAGACCGAAGAGATAACATCCTACGGTTACGTCGTAAAAAACAGCGGTGTGACCGTCCTGCTCGCATCCATAAGGATGGCCTTCAGGCTGTTCGAAGCCAACAGAAAGATTTTTTTAAAGAACAACGAGATACTCCGCGCAAGTTCAAGGCTCATGGAGCTTAACGAGGAGCTGCTCCGCTCAAGGAACAGCATCGCGGAAAGCGAAGAGAGGTATAAGCGTATCTTCGAGTCTTTTATTGATATATATTACAGGGTTGACGCGTCCGGTATCATTACCGAGGTTTCACCTTCTGTTGAGGAGCTCTCCGGCTGGAGTATGGGCGAGGTTATAGGCAGGTCGGTAAGGGATGTATACCTGGAACCGGCCGACCGTGAACTTTTTCTTTCTGCGATCGCCCGGGAGGGGAGGATAAACGGCTACGAGGTTGCATTTAAAAGAAGGGATGGCCAGGTAATACCGATCTCTATCCACGCAAAGCTTATTTTTGACAAAAACGGGGCGCCGGCCGGCATAGAGGGGACGCTCCGTGATATATCGGGCAGAAAGCGGACCGAGGATATGTTCTACCGTACCTTTGAAAAGTACAGGATGCTTGTTGATAATTCCGTAGATATGATCTGGACAATGGATACCTCCGGGATAATAACTTACGTCTCTCCCGCCTGGGAAAAGGTTCTGGGCTACAGCCCGGATTATACCACCGGTAAGGATTTTCGCGTATTCCTACACCCTGACGATGAGCCCTGGTGCTCCGGGCTTATACTCCGCGGCATAAGTAGCGGTGAAAGGATTAAATCTCCACCCTACCGGCTGCGCAATTCGGACGGCACATACAGGTGGCACGAGGCGCACGGTGTTGCCGTTTACGGCAGGGATGGAGTTTCTCATTTAATAGTGGGTATCTCTCGCGACATACACGAAAGGAAAATCGACAGCGATCTTCTTGCGGCCGCAAAGGAGGCTTCCGATTCAGCCAGCCTTGCCAAGAGCGAATTTATAGCAAAGATGAGCCACGAGATAAGAACCCCGCTTAATGGAGTTGCCGGTTTTACAGGCCTGCTCTGTGACTCAGGCCTTGCGGGGGAGCAGAAGGGGTATGCTGAAAACGCCTATCTCTCTGCGATGTGCCTGCTTGACCTTGTGGACGGGATAATCGATTTTTCAAGGATCGAGGCCGGCATGGTTGAGATTGAAGAGGCCGAGACTGATATTCCGCTGCTGCTGGAGAACATCAGGGAGATGACCGGTTACGCGGCCGGGGTTAAGGGGGTCGAGTTCAGGCTTGAACACGACAGAGGTATGCCACGCTACGCAACCGTTGATGCCATGAGACTGCGCCGCGTGCTGATTAACCTGGCCGGCAATGCCCTGAGGTCAGCGTGCAGCGGGACTGTTCAACTCAGCGCGGGGTTTACACCCGCAGGCGAGGAGAGCGGTCTGTTCAGGTTCTCGGTATCTGATGCGGTGCAGCCTGTTAACTGTGAAGCGGGCAGCAGTATATTCAGCCCGTTCAGGCAGTTTGAAGCTGACGGGGAGCGCGCCTGCGGAGGGGCGGGTATCGGGCTTGATATCGCTGCGAGCCTTCTTGAAAGCATGGGCAGTTCTCTTAATCTTGTGAGCGATCCGGAGAGGGGAAGATGTTTTTATTTTGAACTGCGCAGGCCATGCAGGAATGTACCGGTTAGATCCGCAGAAAGTGAAAGTCCAGGTTTTGCAGCGG
The DNA here is from genome assembly GCA_012730035.1 of Spirochaetota bacterium. GTDB lineage: Bacteria > Spirochaetota > UBA4802 > UBA4802 > UBA5550 > JAAYBQ01. Next base: position 25,937 of record JAAYBQ010000203.1, on the reverse strand, counting down.
GTGAGGGGGGTAGCCGTTCATTCACTCCTCTTGAGGGTAATTATACCATACTTATTGCAGAGGATAACGAGATAAATCTTGAGCTTGCTAAAGCCTTTATAAAGCGCCTGGCACCTTCGGCTGTAATTGTCGAGGCAAGGGACGGCGCTGAAGCACTTGGGGCGTGGAAAGACCGGGGCGCAGACATTATATTCATGGACGTGCAGATGCCGGTAATGGATGGTTATGCCGTAACAGCCGGAATAAGGGAACTGGAAAAACAGAGCGGTATTTACACGCCGGTCATTGCCCTGACCGCCGGTGCTGTAAGCGGCGAGCGGGAAAAATGTCTTGATTCGGGAATGGATGACTGCATTGTTAAACCCGCTGATCTGCGTAAGCTTTCGGCGCTGCTTGTAAAATACCTTGTACCGGGCAGCGGTGCAGCCATTCCGCCTGAAAACGCGGCCGGTTCAGCCCCGAGTTTTAATTACGTTGAACTGCTCAATAGGCTTGGAGGTGATGACAGGCTTCTGTCCGACATGCTTGCTATCTCCGGAAAATATTTCGGCGGATACGTCAGTGACCTGATGGACGCGGTATCAGCCGGTGACCATAAAAGGATATCAAGGCAGCTTCACCTGCTCAAGGGTGCTGCGCTGAATGCCTGCTTCAGCAGGCTCGCGGAGCTTGTGTGCGAATTCGAAAAGAGTATGCCATCTGATGACGGTATAATGAAAAGGTTCGCGCAGGCTATCGAGGATGAGTACGGCCATGTAAAGGATGAAATTGCAGCGTCGGGCCTGGCTGGCGGGAGTTATGGATTCAAATGAAGCGGTGTATTAAAAAAACAGCCTGCGGCCCGAAGGCCGCAGCTGGAGTCCCTTCCCGGCGCATGTTTAAGGGAGCGAAGTGTTTTTGCGCCGGGTTTACGCCGTATAATACCTTTAACGTATGGTCTATTTAAGATATCCCTTTACCTTCATCGTGTTAATGATCAGCCTGGCAACTTCATCTGTAGTATAGTGGAAATTGTTTACAAGCAGGTGATAGTTCAGGGGATCTGTCAGTTCATGTTTAAGGAATTCCCTGAAGAAGCTTGCCCTCTGCTTCTCTTTTTCGTCAATCTCCTTGAGTGCCGCACTTTTTGACATGTTCATTTTTTCGGCCATGTTGTCAGCCCTCCACCTGAGAGGGGCGACTATTCTTACATGGAATCCGCCCTGCACATTGCGGGTTATCAGATTGCCGCCGCGTCCCACGATCACGCAGTTGCCGTTTGCCGCAAGCATCGCAATAGTCTCGGACATCCTTCTGTAAACCGCTACCTGCGGAGGGAACTTGCTGAAAGATGTCTGGAACAGGTTGGTCAGGCTGTTGCGGGCATTTCCCGTAAGTGTCTCTACCAGGCTTGAAGACAGCCCCATATCCTCTGTGAGCTTGTCTATAAGCACCCTGTCGTAAGCGGCCCAGAGAGGTTCAGGTTTGTTCTCTGCGTTGATGATTTCGACAATCTTCTGCGCTACGTCATATCCGCAGCATCCGAATTCCCTTGATATTGTCACAAAAGGATTGTGGCTCTTTGTATCCGGGGCTTCAATAGTATCTTTCTGGTTTTTCCAGAATGTCACCTGGGCTGTTATATATCTGTCAAGTGCTGCTGTCATATTGTATCTCCTGTGCGAAAAAATTTTATAAATCCCTGTATTAAAGATAATCAAAACTGAACTTATTTCAACGGGTATTCAAACATTTTCAGAAAAATTAAAATAATTCTTTTTAACAGTCAATTGTGTCTAAGAAAGCCAATAATAGATCCGCCCCGGTAAATGCGTATGATTTGCGCTATCTGCAATTTTTGTTGACACCGCAAATATTCCGGGATTCTATACAGGTATCAGCAGGTTAAACCTGCATGCTCTATCCCGGCATGCCTCGTACAGGCAGGTCAGGCAGTCCGGAATGTCCGGGCAGATAAATTAATAGCGCAAAAATACCGGTTACGAGGAGTACATAAATGGCATACCGCAGAGTTATTGCATCAGGCGCGTCAGAGGACAGGCTGGAGAAACTGATCGAGGAACGTCTTAAACCAGGTGCTGACAAGGATATGATAGACCAGAGGATATGGGACCTCTTCGGCGAAGAGTGGTGCGTAATGTTTACCGACCTTTCAGGTTTTTCAAGGGGGGTTGCCCGCTTCGGTATTATTCATTTTCTGCAGACTATTTTTGAATCTGAAAGACTGCTTGTTCCCGTAATAGAGGACCATGACGGCATACTTCTTAAAAGTGAGGGTGACAGCCTGCTTGTAATTTTCCGCAAGGTGAACAAGGCGATCCAATGCAGCCTTAAGATGCAGGAGATTCTTATTGAATACAACAGGGACAAGCCTGAAGAGGAGAAGATTCTGCTCTGCATAGGACTCGGGTTCGGCACTATGCTCCGTATAGGTGATGCGGACGTTTTCGGCGCAGAGGTTAATGCCGCAAGCAAGCTGGGGGAGGACACTGCTGAGGCCTGGGAGATACTGGTAACCGGTTCAGTGAAAAAGATGTGTGACCTTGATAATGTTGAATTTATAAAACTTGACGAGGCTCCTCCCGGAGCAAGTGAGGCATACAGTATTGTCCTGAAAAAATAGACTGTTCTGCCGTACAGATTAAGGCAGGAGAGGCCACCGGGGCGGCTGCGTATTTTCAGGTGCTAAACCCGGGCTTGTGAACAGCCTCAGGTTTATGCGCAGAAATCAACTTTTTCGCCAAGGCCCGGTGCGTTTACCTTTTCTGTGACATTTACCTTCAGCATTTTGTCTTCAAGCCCCATGGTCTGTGCGGTTATGTTTTTAAGCAGGTTTCCCATGGCCTCTATGCTTCTGGCCGTTGCATCGGCTGCAGGATTGGGTGTTATATTCATTTTTCTCCTCCGTGAGCAGAATTTTACATTTAATTATCGGCATAACCTGCGGAAAACATTAGCCGGTGCATGTTTTTGTAACAAATTTTTATATACTTTTACAGTAATTTTTAAGTTGTTTTACAGGCGCGCCTGTTATAAAATGTCTTGCTTGCATAATACTTCGCGTAAAATAATAAATGCTCAATTGCTGATTTTTAAGGAGGGTTTTCTTTAATGATAACAGTCAAAGGTCTGACAAGATCCTATGGAGATTTCAGGGCGGTCGATGAAATATCCTTCACAATAAACGAGGGCGAGATAACGGGCCTTCTGGGGCCTAACGGTGCCGGGAAGACAACTACCCTGCGCATGCTCAGCGGATACCTCAAGCCGGACAGCGGGTCAATCCTGTATGACGGTGTTAATGCAGCGGAGGATCCGATCGGTATTAAAAAAATTACAGGCTACCTGCCCGAGTCTGCTCCCCTGTACGGCGACATGATGGTGTTTGACTACCTCTGCTATATAGCTGAACTGAGGGCAATAGATAATGCCCCTGACAGGATCAGGGAGATAGCCTCTCTGTGCAGGATACGGGAGGTTATGCATAAAAACATAAGCGAACTCTCCAAGGGCTACAAGCAGAGGGTGGGGATTGCCCATGCTATGATACATGACCCCGCCGTGCTCATACTCGACGAACCTACCTCGGGACTTGATCCCGTTGAAATTATCGAGATCCGTAATCTTATAAAAGAGCTGGGAAAGAAAAAAACTGTCATCCTCTCAACCCACATTCTCCCCGAGGTTGAGGCCACATGCAGCAAGGTGATAATCATAAACAGGGGCAGAATCGTTGCGGATGATGCCACCTCTAAACTGCAGTCATCGGCGGGAAGGGACCGCAGTATCATTATTCGCGTAAGCGGTACCGGTTATGAAGGCCTTGAGTCCATGCTCAGGTCAGTGCAGGGTGTAGACCACGTAGCGGCCATAGACGACAGCGAACTTGCGTCGGCCATAGTCACAGTCTCAGGTGATACTGACGCGCGGGCGGATATCTTCCATGCCGTGTGCAGCAAAGGCTGGGTATTGTACGAGATGAAACAGGAGCACACGAGCCTTGAGAATATATTCAGGGAGCTTACCACCGGAGGCGAGAATGAGCAGATATAATGAAATATTCGCTGTTATGAAACGCGACCTGCGTTCCTTTTTCAACAACCCTATAGCATACATAGTAATCACGGTTTTTCTTTCTGTGACGGGGTTCTATTTTTTCATGTTTTTTTTCTATAACAACCAGGCCGAAATGAGGGGGCTTTTTGACCTGCTGCCGCTTCTTTTCTTTCTTTTTATACCGGCTGTAACAATGAAGCTCTTTTCAGAGGAGAGGCAGACCGGTTCGCTTGAGATACTCCTGACACTACCTGTTTCGACGCGGGACGTTGTTATAGGTAAGTTCCTGGCAGGCCTGGTTTTTTCAATGATAATGGTTTCGCCCACGCTTATTTACCTGCTTACGGTTATACTGAACGGCTCGCCCGATTACGGCCCGGTAATCGGGGGCTATGCCGGAGTTATTTTTCTTGCCGGGGCCTATACCGCTCTCGGGCTCCTGGCCTCGTCTGTAACACGCAACCAGATAATCGCCCTGATTACGGGGTGGGTAATATGCTTCTTTTTCTGGGGTATAGACTGGGTGGCCAGATTTGTGCCGGCAAAACTTAATTTTATAGCCATGCTCGGTACGGATTATCACTTCAAGAGCATAGCGCGCGGAATTGTTGATACGCGCGATATAATCTATTTTGTCTCTGTAATAGCGATCGCGCTTATTCTTACGATAAAAATTGTCGAGGAGAGGAGATAGTCCATGAACATTCGTGAAAAACTTTCCGGGCTCAGGGAGAATCTTTCATCCCGGCTAAACATCGGCCAGAGAAACTTACAGTTAATGCTCGTTATACTTATAATAATACTGTTCAATATTGTAATGGCGGCGCTCCCTTTCAGGATAGACCTGACCAGGAATAACAACTACTCGCTTACTGACAAGAGCAAAGATGTGGTCTCCAGCCTTAACGAAAAACTGAGTATTAAGGTTCTCTTCTCAAAGGATCTGCCCGCAGAGCACGTCGCGGTGCAGCGTTACCTTGCAGACATGCTCGAAGAGTATGACTTTTACGGCAACAGGTACTTTTCATATGAAATTGTGCCCGAGGACCAGCTTAAGGCACAGGCAGCTGATTACGGTATAAACCCCGTTGTAAGTACTGAATTTGTGAGTGACCAGCTTAAAAAAAGAAGCGTTTACATGGCTGTTGTTATACAGCACGCGGATCTTACTGAAACAATAGACGCCCTTGCCACAACCGTGGGTATCGAGTACGAAATAACATCCAGGATCGAAAAGATGGCCGCAAAGGTTGACCTGCTGCGCAACATGAAGGAAAACCTTATGCTTACCCTGTACCTTGATCCCCGGGTTTTAAGCCTCGGCATAGAGGATATTGACAGCCTTGAAGAGATTGTGCGCAGGGCTGTTGACAAAAACAATCTGATGAACTACGACAAGCTCAGGTTCCAGGTGCTTGATCCTTCCGTGCTGCCACGGGAAAAGGATCCTTCTGCCAGGTTCGGACTTACGACGGTCAGATGGAGGGCTGCGGGCGGAATGCCCGGAGGCGTTACACCCTTCGGCATGGTGCTTGAAGGGAACGGCAGGTTCAAAAAGATAGACTTCGATCTGATGCCCACACTGATCGGCACAATGGCCATTGTGGGCCTCGAGACGCTTTCGGACAGAATAAACGTTGCAATAGGCGACATCCTCGGTTCGGGCCGTAAAATTGTCTACGTGCGCGGCCACGGCATACCTGAACTTAACGACATGCGCTCGTTTAACGGGGCAGGCCTGCTCCAGCAGATGCTCTCGCAGTCGTATGAACTGGTCGAGGTTGATCTTGCCTCAGACGAGATACCTGCAGACGCGGGTGTTCTTATCGTAAACGGGCCGCAGGAAGCCTTTACTGACATCGAAAAATACAGAATAGACCAGTACGTTATGCAGGGCAGGGCGCTTATCTATTTCGCGAACAATTTTATTGAACAGCAGATGCAGCAGATGATGGGAGGTTCTATCGTACTTCCCGTTGAGACCGGGCTTGACGAACTCTTCGCTTCGTACGGAATAAAGATAGGCAAAAACTGGGTGCTCGACAGGAACTCAGCGCCCATAACCTACGGAGACAGGATAATGGAATATCCCCTGATACCGCTTATCTCAAGGGAGAGGCTGAGCAGGGAATCGGTTATTACCAGATACCTTAACACTGTGCTTGTTGCCAAGGCCTCATCCATTGAAATAGATGAGAACATCAGGGCAAAGGGGGTCAGGTTTACCGACCTGGCTTCAACGTCGGAGCAGAGCTGGATAATGGAGGGGCGTATGCAGAATAATCCCCTCTTTATGGTTCCGCCTGACGGCGCGCAGCTTAAAAGTTACAGGGTGGCGGTTCTTGCAGAGGGGCGTTTTGACAGCTTCTGGAAGGGAAGGGCTGCGCCTGTTGTAAGCGGCGCTAAAAAACAATCCACGGTAATGGCGTCGTCGGTAAGACTTGATGCCACGGTCGAGTCCGGGACTTCGCGTATAATCGTAGTTGGCTGCAGCGATATCACGCTTTCAGGTGTAATGAGCCAGGCAAGGAAGATGCTTTCTAACCAGGGTATGGCCGAAGCTTATTCCAACGACATATTTATTCACGGCATGGTGGATTACCTGGCAGGCAGGGATTATGTGCCCGAGATGAAGAGCAAGAGCCTTGATTATAATCCGCTTGAAAAAACAGACGAGGATATGAGATTTGTTTACAAGCTGATCAACATGGTGCTTGTGCCGGCCTCTGTGGTTTTTACCGGAGTGGTCGTCTGGAGAAGGCGCCGCATGAGGCGAAGAATTATTGAGACTGAATTTACAGGTGGTGACAGGATATGAGCAGAAATACAATTATCAGCTTCGGGATAGTAGGTTTGCTTGCCCTTGTTATACTGTTGCAGAACATAAAGTTCGGAGGGGATATACCTAAGCTCAGGCAGTGGGTTGAACCGGCGGATACCATAGAGGTCAGGTCAAAAGACTATTCCATGCGCCTTTATATTAAGGATGGCGAGTGGCTGGTGAACGAGGCGTACCCTGCCGATGCCAACAGCGCGGGCAGCCTTGAAATGAAGGTGCGTGACATCCGGATTACGGATCTTGTGTCCGAGGATAAATCCTATGACAGGTACGAGCTGACAGATGAAAAGGCTGTTACAGTCACCGTGAAGAAGGGGGATTCAGTGCTGCGCACACTGGTCATAGGCAAGGCAGGCGGCAGGAGTAATCATGCTTTTGTAAGAGTGGACGGCAGGCCTGAAATCTATCTTGCAGCAGGCATACAGCGCGAGGAATTCACTCCTTCAACTGAGAGCATAAGGGAAAAACGCATATTTGACCTCAAGGGCAAAGAGATCGAGTCCTTTACCATCAGTTCAGGCGGCAGGACCTACAGTTTTTATAAAAAAGCAGCAGCACCTGAAAAGGGTACTGAAGAGGCAACCGCTGTGACATCGTGGTACTGCAGGGGTTATGACAACAGGCCCCTTGATGACGGAGCCGTAAGCAACATACTTTATATATTTTCGCCGTTGCGCGCTGTGAGCTATCCTGAAAATAAAAAACAGAATCAGCTGGGAAGGCTTTATGCCTCAGCGGTCATAAGGTCAGGCGGAATTGATTATGACCTGAAAGTTTTTACCGGCAAAGAGAAAGAATTTAATTATGCCGTTTCTTCACAAAGCAGTTATATTTTTACACTGGGGGACTGGCAGACCGGAAAGCTGATCATAAAAAACATAAAAGATTTAATGAAGAAATAGTCGTTTCTGTATTGCGCGAAGTCTGCTTTTACTTTTCCGGCAGACTGATGGAAATTTTTTCCAGGAATAATTACTGTAAAGAAATAGTTTTACCGGGGGAATAACATGACTGATGATGCAAAAAAAGTGGAAAACCAGCTCATACTTGCCCAGGAGTTCAGGCCCGAGAACCTGACAATAATACCGGTCTCGCAGAGGCCTATTTTTCCGGGAATGATGATTCCGCTCATACTGACCGGTGACATAATGATCGAGAGCGCGCAGGAGATACTCGAGTCACCCAACAAGATCGGAGGTGTTGTACTTATAAAAAACCAGCATGATGATATGGCCAGGTCCGAGGATCTTTACAATGTGGGCGTGGCTGTAAAAATTATCAAGATAACTCCCGTCGATGAAAAGACCGTACAGGTTATGCTTAACGCTCTCGGCAGGTTCACCCTGAAACAGGTAATGCAGAACGGACCAGTAATCCGATGGAATGTTGAAAATTATTACGAGGATGAGTTCAGGCCCACGGATGAAATGAAGGCCTACTCCATGGCCATTATAAGTTCGGTCAAGGATCTCATTAAGACCAACTCGCTTTTCCAGGAGGAGCTGAAGCTTTTTCTGAACAGGTTCAGTGTCGAGGATCCGGGCAAGCTGGCTGATTTTGTGGCTTCCATGACATCGGCAGAGTCGGGTGAGATCCAGGACATCCTTGAGACATTTGATGTTAGGCAGCGTGTTAAAAAGGTGCTTATACTTCTGAAAAAGGAGATAGAGCTTAATAAACTGCAGAAGAAGATCACACAGCAGATCGAAGAGAAGATATCCAGACAGCAGAAGGAGTTCTTCCTTAAGGAGCAGCTTAAGGAGATCAAGAAGGAGCTTGGCCTTGAAAAGGACGAGAAGTCCTCAGAAATAGAAAAGTTCGAGCAGAGGATAGCAAAACTGAAGCTGACCGAAGAGGCTGCGAAGAAAATCGATGAAGAGATGAACAAGATGAGGCTCCTGGAACCTCATTCAGCAGAGTACGGGGTAAGCCGCAACTACCTTGACTGGCTTACATCCCTGCCATGGGGAGTTTATTCCGAAGATAATTACGACATAGCCAAGGCGCGCAAGGTGCTTGACCGTGATCACTACGGCCTTGATGATATAAAAGAAAGGATCCTCGAGTTTATCGCAACCGGAAAAATGAAAGGTAACATATCCGGATCAATCATTTGCTTTATAGGGCCTCCCGGAGTGGGCAAGACCTCTATAGGTAAATCCGTTGCCGAGGCTCTTAACAGAAAGTTCTTCAGGTTCTCCCTTGGCGGAATGCGCGACGAGGCAGAGATCAAAGGGCACAGGCGTACCTATATAGGCGCGATGCCGGGTAAAATCATACAGAGCCTTAAAACCGTGGATGTGGCAAACCCCGTAATAATGCTGGACGAGATCGACAAGATCGGCGCCAGCTTCCAGGGTGACCCGGCATCTGCGCTTCTCGAGGTGCTCGACCCGGAGCAGAACAACAACTTTCTTGATCATTACCTGGATGTGCGCTTTGACCTTTCAAACATACTCTTTATCGCCACGGCCAACCAGATGGATACAATCCCGGCCCCGCTTTTTGACAGGATGGAGATAATGAAGCTTTCGGGATACATTCTCGAGGAGAAGCTCCAGATAGCCCGCAAGTACCTTGTGGATAAGCAGCTGCGTGAACACGGGCTGGCTAAAGGCGCGGTCAAGATTGACAACGATGCCATTAAGGCCATGATTGACGGTTATGCGCGCGAGGCAGGTGTCCGCAGCCTGGAGAATAACATAAAGAAGGTTATGCGCAAGGCTGCCAGGCGCTTCGCCGAAGGTAACACTGAAGCAATCAGCGTTACAGCAAAGAACCTTGAGGAATTCCTTGGCAAGCCAAGGTTTACAGATGAGTCGCTCTATGATAAACGCATCCCCGGCGTGGTCATGGGGCTTGCATGGACAAGCATGGGCGGAACAACCCTTTATGTTGAATCGACAGCCATACCATCCCAGACCAAAGGTTTTAAACAGACCGGCCAGCTTAAGGATGTAATGCGTGAATCCTCAGAGATAGCCTATACCTATATTCAGTCCAGGACTGATGATTACGGCATTGATCCCAAGTTCTTTCCGGGGCACATGATACACCTGCATGTACCGGCAGGAGCCACACCAAAGGACGGACCGTCGGCAGGTATAACCATGGCCACATCGCTCTACTCGCTTGCCAGGAACAGGCCGGTTAAAAAGAACGTTGCCATGACCGGTGAGCTTACTGTTACCGGAAAGGTGCTTCCAATAGGCGGTGTCAAGGAGAAGACCATTGCTGCAAAAAAGGCAAAGGTAAAGACCATAATATACCCTTATGAGAACAAGAAGGATTTTGATGAACTCCCCGATTATATAAAGAAGGGGCTGGACGCGCACTTTGTTAATTACTTCGACGAGGTGCTTGAAATAGTTTATTGATGACAGTGAATCTGTCATTTTGAACAAAAAATAAACAGCAAAATATTTTTTGTTGACATAAAATAGCTGTGGTTTATCTAGTCTTTATCTTCGACTGAAGTTTGCCCAGGTGGTGGAATTGGTAGACACGCATGGTTGAGGGCCATGTGGGAATTTCTCGTGTGGGTTCAAGTCCCGCTCTGGGCAATAACAAAAAAGGCTGTCTTTTAAAGGCAGCCTTTTTTGTTTATTATTTACATGCGGATACTTTTACGGGTCTGCTGAGAAACTTATACTCAATCCCGTCCCCGCCTGCGCGGGGATAAACTCCGGCGGGCGACCGGAGGAAGAGCCCTTGCGGGAAATTCTGTAAGATCGGATTTATGAAATCAGTCAATTTGTTGTTGCTAAAACAGGCGTAATTGTTTTTATGAAATGATATAGATTCCCGCCTTCGCGGGAATGACATTGGAATTATAAAACAGGCTGGAATAAATATGGAACGCACTCTTTCAATCATCAAACCCGACGGAATAAGGAAAAATATTGTCGGTGAAGTAATACGCAGGTTCGAGGCTGCGGGACTCAGGGTAGCCGCTGCTAAAAAAATCATGATGAGCAAAGATACCGCCGCTGGATTTTACGCGGTTCATAAAGGTAAATTTTTCTATGATGAACTGGTCGAATTCATGTCCAGCGGCCCGGTACTTGTAATGGTGCTTGAAGGTGAAAACGCCATTGCCCTTAACAGGAAGCTGATGGGTGCTACTAATTTCAAAGAGGCTGAACCGGGTACAATCAGGGCGGACTTTGCTGAGAGCATACAGTTCAACGTTGTACATGGATCTGATGCTCCGGACACTGCGGCTTTTGAAATAGCATACTTTTTTTCAGCTTCCGAGATTTATTGACGCGGGCACTGCCCTGGTAAAGGTGTGAATATGAATCTTGCTGATGAGCTGCTTTTTTTTATTAATATATTTATCAAATTCTTTTTTCTGCCTACACCCTTTTTTGCCCTGACCATGTTTTTAACCATGACAGAGGGCATGGACAACGGAGCACGGAAAAAGCTTTCACTTAAGATAACCTTTTCTGTGTATGTTTCATGCCTGGTGCTCTTTCTTCTTGGCAAAGAGATATTCAGCCTTTTCGGAATTACCATTGATGCTTTCAGAATAGGCGCCGGTTCACTGCTCTTTATCACGGCAGCGGGCCTTGTTCATGCAAGGCAGCCTCATAGCGCTTTCAGTTTTGAGGATGACATAGCAGTGGTCCCCCTTGCGATTCCGGTCATAGTGGGGCCGGCTACTATAGGTGCAATACTGGTTATGGGTGTTGAGATTGAAAAGTTCAGGCTAAAGCTGATAGCCCTGGCTGCACTGTTCCTGGCCATATTTTTTACCGGGGCGATACTCTATCTTTCGGCCTACCTTGAAACAGTCTTCAGAAAGAAGGGGATAATTATTATAAGCAAGATCACGGGGCTTATACTTTCGGCCCTCGCGGCTCAGCTGGTCTTTACCGGTATTAAAAACTTCATGAAATAGCCTGCATCTTTATATGGCACGGATTTATTTTACCTGGCCATCTTTTTCGCCATATCCCGTAAGAGCGGTGCCGGTAATCGAGAAAAACAGTGCAAGTATTCCATAAGCTATGACCGGAACCCACAGGTCCGGGAATGTGCCCGCAGGACCTGCCTCGGACGGACAGTTCTTTATGTACCTGATTCTCACTGTCGGCGCATCAGCCGATGCAGCCCCATCTTTTGATTTAATGAACTGCTGAACTTCGCTGTTCATCGCAATATCGGGGTTTATTCTGTATCTGTTCCCCCTGTTGTCGTAGTATTCAATAACGGGGTAATAGTCCATGTCCGGATTTTCAGTTATTACTGCCCCTTCGCCGTGAGTGTAGCCGACTATGATTCCGTCAGTTTCAACCGTGTTGCTGCTGTAACTCAGGGCCCCTGATCCGTAGTAGAGCATGCCCGCAAAGAGCAGTGCGCTGGCAAGAAGAAATATTCTTCCGGTTAGCAGCAGATTTTTTGCCGGTATAGCCATATATCCCTCCATGGTGTTGTATTTATAGAAAATCTCCAGCCGTATTTGTCAACATGAATAATCAGCCAGTATTCAGGCCTTTACGGCTGCGGATATATTACACTCTGCTGTTTGAAACATCTGACAATTAACTTTTACCGGACCGGGGCCTTTATTTTAATGTCTGGCTGCCCGCACTATAACTGAATATTTTTTTGAGGGGTAGTGTATTATTCTTGCAAAGATACTCTAAATGTGAGCTGTTTATGCTGCTTTAATTGTCTGTATTTTAAATACTCAAACGTTGCCGGGGGATTATGCAAAATCTGAAGTTTTTAATAACACTTTTTTTTATCTGGTCTGCGCTGATGCCGGCTTTTTCTGCTGATGAGACTGAAAGAAAAGGGTACGTCAGAATTGAATACAATTTCGGAATGCCCGATTTAAGTTTTGGCGACAATAATTCGTATGATCTTTCACTTGGTGCCGAGAACAATTCATCCCTGGGAATAACAGCAGGTTATAAAGACTTTGTCCTGGGTGTGGATACCGACACTGTTTTCGGTGGTGAAACCGTTCTGCGCGATATTTTTATCTCATGGTTCGGTGAAAGTCTTGGCATCGAGCTGTTTTACCAGTCATTTAAAGATTATTATATTGAAGATGGTAATCTTAATAAAAAGTATCCGGGCCCTAATGAATACCCGGACATGCGTATCATGAATACAGGGATTTCCTGTTACTATTTTTTCAGGCAGAATACATACCGGAATATATCCAGGCAGGATGAGGGCCTGCTTGAAAACGGCTGGTCACCATATTTAAAACTGTCTGCCGGAAGGTTCAGTGTTGATAATGACGAATCGATTATCCCTGCTGCTGACAGGCCGCAGTTTGAACCTGATGCCGGAAATTTTAACAGGTATCATTCATGGCAGGCCTTTTTGTCTGCGGGTATCAGCGGCACACTTGCATTAAGCAGATTCTATATAACAGCTATTGTTTCTCTTGGTGCCGGTGGTGAGTATAACAGGCACTCTGTTCCAGGCGGGTCTTATAAAAAAGATATTAATTTTATACCGGATTTTGATTACCAGATGGCAGCCGGGTATATTGGCAAAGATTTTTTTACTGGATTTTCGGCGCTTAATGAAAACCAGTTCGGGCGGATAGATGATCTGTATATTCAATTGATGAATTTGCAGGCATCATGCTTTGCAGGGGTATTCTTTTAACAGAGTTTTAAAACGGTTATATCCTGAAGGCCGGTGTTATGCTGCACGCAGGCCTGAAATTGTTTATTGACAAAGATCGCGCCCTGTTTTATCAGGTATTCTGCTGTTAAGGAAAGGTGTCCGAGAGGCCTAAGGAGCACGCTTGGAAAGCGTGTGTAGTGAAAGCTGCCGGGGGTTCGAATCCCCCCCTTTCCGACTAAATTACACACTGGCCGGGGAACATGTCATATCAGGTAATAGCCAGAAAATGGCGTCCGCAGACCTTCGACGAAGTAGTTTACCAGGATCACGTATCGCGAACCATCCGTAACAGCATAAAGAATGGCAGGATATCCCATGCCTATCTTTTTTCCGGGCCTCGCGGCGTGGGCAAGACTACAATGGCGCGTATTGTCGCAAAATCCCTTAACTGCATAGACGGACCTACCTCAACTCCATGCGGAAAATGTGAAAACTGCATCGAGATCAAGCGGGGCATATCATTTGATGTAATCGAGATCGACGGTGCTTCCAACAACGGCATAGACAACATTCGCGAACTGCGCGAAAATGTGAACTTCGCGCCCGCACGGTCGCGCTACAAGATTTACATCATAGACGAAGTGCACATGGTTACAACTGCAGCGTTCAATGCGCTTTTAAAGACCCTTGAAGAGCCGCCTGATCATGTAATATTTATTTTCGCCACTACTGAAATACATAAAATACCAGACACCATTCTTTCGCGGTGCCAGAAGTATTTTTTTAAAAAGATACCCGTCGATGTGGTTGTTACTCATCTTGCCTCGATAGTTGAGAAAGAGGGTTACCGCATATCACAGGGGGCGCTCTACCCGGTTGCGCGTATAGCCGATGGTTCCATGCGCGACGCCCAGTCGCTGCTGGAGCAGGTCATATCATTTTCCGGCGCTGCAGAGGGCGGAACCGAGATTTCAGAGGATGACGCGCTCTCGATACTTGGAGTTGTTCCCACCGAGAGCTACGCTAAACTTATTGAACTGGTCTCCATGGCTGATGCTGCAGGGCTTATGGCCGAGGTTGACCGCATTGTATCCATGGGCATCGATGTTTCAAGGTACTCGGCGGGTTTTATGGATATTATCCGCTATGTGCGACTTATAAATGCGGGGATCGATGTAAAGTCCATGCTTGGACTCTCGGTCGAGGAGACAGCATTGCTTTCGTCATCGGGAAAAAGGCTGGGGGACTTTGAGCTTGGCGCCCTGTTTAAAATAGCCTCTGAGCTTGTTAAAAATCTGCGCTTTTCCGGAAACGACAGGGTTTACCTTGAGATGGCGCTCATGGACATGGTTTCTGTAATACAGACCCCGTCAATTGCCGAGATAATAAAAAAACTTGAAGACCAGGGCGTAACAGTCTCTTCGCAGGATCAGAAGCATACAGCGCCCGCACCTGCTGCTGAAGCACAAAAAAAAAATGAAAATCTATCCGCAAATAATGTAATACAGGCATGGAGTGAAATGCTTGCGGAATTTGACGCCAGAAAAAACCGGCTGTACTACATACTGCGTCCTGCAGTTGCAGTGTATGACGGCGCAAAACTTGTACTCTCCTATCCCGAAGGTATAGACTCCTCCACATACAGTAAATCACTTGACTCAAAAACTGCAGCATATATACAGAAAAATCTTTCAGATCGGCTTGGAACTGCAGTTCAGGTTGAACTTAACATCAAACCTCAGGCATCGGGAATACCTGATGTTACACCCGGCCCGGCTGTGACCGGGTTTAAGCCTGAACCCGGGCCTGAACCTGAACCACTTCCGCTGCCCGATGATGAGGCCGGGACTGAACCGGTAAAAAAAGAGAATAAAACTGAAAGCCAGGCCGTGAACAGGATACAGAATGCCTTTTACGGACAGATTGTTAAAAAGGAGAATGAAAATGCTTAAGGGACTCGGAGACATCGGCCAGTTGATGAAAATGCAGAAAGAGATGAAAAATATTCAGAAGAATATCAAGAAGGCAAAGGTAAGCGGCATGTGCGCTGACGAAAGCGTCAAGGCCGTGGTAAACGGTGAGTTCAGCCTGCTTGAGATCAGCATTGATCCGGAACTTGTAAAAACCGGAGATCACAAAAAGATCGAAAAAAACGTCTATTACGCAGTAAATGATGCCATTGACAAGGCGCGCAACTATGCTGCTGAAGAGATGAAGAAGATGGCGGGCGGCATGGACCTTGGCGGGCTCTTAGGCTGAGCCGGTTGTGGCAAAACCCTCGGCCTACATCGAGAAGGTAACGCGCGAGCTCTCCAGGCTGCCTGGAATAGGCGGCAAGAGTGCTTCGCGCATTGCGTTTTACATGCTCGGGATGGACAGGCCTGCAGTGGAGCGACTGGTTAATGCGATAATTGAACTTAAGGATAACATTACAACCTGCAGCGTCTGTGGCGGAATATCGGATAGCGGTGTATGCTCAATCTGCTCTGACCCCGGTCGCGACGGCAAAGTTTTGTGTGTGGTCGAAGGCGCGCGTGATATCTTTACAATAGAAGCTTCTGGTGAATTCCGCGGTCTGTACCATGTCCTTGGAGGGCTGATCGCACCCCTTGACGGCATCGGCCCCGACGAACTGAACATCCAGCCGCTTGTAAACCGCTGCGGAAGTTCAAAACCTGAAGAGGTCATACTGGCCCTTAATCCAACCATAGAGGGGGACGCAACCACCCTTTATCTTGCTGCTCTGCTCTCTCCGCTCGGAATTAAAGTGACAAGAATAGCGCACGGATTACCCGTGGGGAGCGACCTGGAGTTCGCTGACAGCGCCACTGTGGCCAAATCGATAGAAGGCCGCGTCAGGATTTAGGTTTTCTTCGGCCGTCATTTCTGTTTTTCCCCTCAATCTGGATAAAAACCGGCAGGCCCTGAAGGTCGAATGCCTCTTTTAATGCTTTTTCGAAGTACCTGACTACGTCCTTTTTAAAATACTCAGCGTGATTCACGAAAAATTTGAACTGCGGCGGTATCGATTCAACCTGGACAGCGTAATAAACCTTCAGCTTCTCATTTAATTGAGGTATCCTTGCGGCGCTTTTAATCTGCGCCATCACCCTGTTAAGTGTGGGGGTATCTATACGTTTGCGTGCTTTAGCATCAAGTTCAGTGGCAGTATCCAGCAGTTTGTTGATCCTTTGCCTGTTTTTTGCAGAAATAGATATAATAGGGAAGTCAGCGGCTCGGAAAAATTTAAAAATAAGCCTGTCCTTGAATGCTTCAAAGGTTTTGTGGTCTTTTTCGACAGCGTCCCACTTGTTCACAGCAATTATTACAGGTTTTTTCGCGGCAATAATCTCGTCCGAAATCTTTTTATCGTTGTCCGTAAGCCCCACTGTCGCATCGATCATGTGTATGGTTACATCGCTCCTGTGTATTGCCTCGATAGTCCTTGTGAGTGAGTAATACTCAATGCTTTCGGTTATTCTGCTTTTTTTCCTTATACCTGCGGTGTCTATGATCTGTATAAGTCTTTCGTGGTACATAAAGGTGTCATCAACGGAATCGCGTGTTGTACCCGGTATATCGGACACAACGGAGCGTTCATATCCCATAAACGAGTTGAGCAGTGTCGATTTTCCCGAGTTCGGGCGTCCGGTTATGGCAATTTTAAGCTCGGGTTCCCTTACTGCGGTCTTTTTTGAGGGCAGCATGCGTACAATATAGTCAAGCAGAAGATCAATGTTGAACCTGCGCAGTGCCGATACAGGTACAATTTCGTTGAATCCCATCTCATAAAAGTAGGGCATGTTCTCCATGCGGTCGCTTCCGTCCATTTTATTTACCGCAACTATTGTCGGTATGGACATTTTACGCACTATATCGGCCAGATCATGATCGAATGATTCGGGTGAAGGGTACTCCATAAGGAAAAGTATTACCGCTGAACGTGCAAGGTGGCTCCTGGCGTTCTCTATTATCTGCCCCGAAAGCTCCGATGACTGTGCAAGATCCAGTCCCGGAGTGTCACAGACCATGAAGCTGACGCCGTTATGCACAACATTGTGGCCTATAATGTCGCGGGTTAGCCCGGGGAATGAGTCTACGATGGACTTCTTTTCCCGCACAAATGCGTTAAACAACGTGGATTTACCAACATTTTGACGTCCAACTATCGAAACAACCGGAAGTTTTGTACTCATCATCATCTCCTGGAATGGCAGTGTACATCTGTTGAAGAATATTCACCGACGTTATTCAGAAAAAAAACAGCATAACATTAAGTCAAGACATTAATCCACACATAAAACTCGCATAAGAGTGATTAACCGGGGGGCAGAGTGTTGAGTGCCGATTTTGTTTACTGCTTTGCCTGAATAAAATTTAATACGGGTGATGCATTATATGTACCGCGATAAAATTTTTTTTTAATGCGCATCATAATGTACGGCATGACAGTGATTAATGAATCTATGACGTATAATGTAAACCCTGCGAGGTGTGTCTCTGATGTTTTTTTAAAAAAATTAATCACTTGTTATATGATTTTGAATTTTTTACTTGCAAAATTTTATGTTACATGTTCGTGTATGGATATCAGGGTCTTATAAAAAAAATTTGAGGTGTGGTCAATGGCCAGTGCTAAACAGTTAGAGAACATCATCAAAAGGAAAAAAGCGAAACTTGTAAAGCTCAACAAAGAACTTGCAAGCGAAGTAGCTGCAGTTGCAAAACTTGAGAAAGACTTTGCAGCCCAGAAGAAGAAAGAAGCTGACAAGCCGAAGCCCAAAGCAAAAGCAAAAGCAAAAGCAAAAGCTAAAGCAAAACCGAAAAAATAATTATTCCAAAATTAAAAAAAGAGGGTCTAACCCTCTTTTTTTTTGCGTAAAATTGTTGAAATATCACGCGGTGACCGATATTTAGTCTGACAGTCAATTATGTTTTAACCGAGGTCAGTTTTGCTCAAGACGGAACAGCGAAAAGCGCGAACATTCAACTCATTTGAAACTGTTGCAGATGTTATCCGTATTCTGCGGGATCAGTTCAGCACCAGAAAACTCTACATCAAGTATGACGTTGACAAGCACGAAGTGATGATTAATGAGTATAACCAGGACAACACGCTCATGATTGTCACTGATCCGAACTACAGGTCTGACGGCAATATAATAATCTACGGGCTTTCTGACAAGTACATCGAGGTTGACCTGGAGGTTATCCAGGATATGGGTCCGGGTTAT
Organism: Spirochaetota bacterium; assembly: GCA_012730035.1. GTDB lineage: Bacteria > Spirochaetota > UBA4802 > UBA4802 > UBA5550 > JAAYBQ01. The sequence continues at coordinate 7,211 of JAAYBQ010000203.1, read as the reverse complement.
TACAAGTGCAGGATCAGGAGTGCGCGCAGGGCAACCGAGGGGCGCAGGGATCTCCGCTTTAAACTTGTACAGGGTGAGGCTGTTGCAACCAATTTCAGGGTTTCGAAGCATACTATTGATCTTAGCAAATTCAATATACCAACGAGCATCAAGGTTGTTCTTGACCAGTTCCAGTCGGTAAATTCCAGGTTTGCAGACCAGTTCAAGGTTGATGTCCTCAATATGGACATAAGGGACGCGGTCCTCAAAAACATAAAAAATACCGGGAAATCCCTATTTATTCAGGATGTGAGCGACCCTGAATCGTACAGGGCCATGACAGATGATTTTGTCGATATTGCGTCACTTTACGGCAATGATCTGGAAAAACTTGTTAAAAAGAACATCGAAAAGGGGCTTAAATCAATAATAATTGTCCCTGTTATATACATTACCGAAGACCAGAATTCAGTTACATTTGCCTACATACAGGCTGTATCCAAAACATCGATGATGGGCATAGATAAGGTTATAGACCTGAAGGATATGTCCTTCAAGCTTGTTGACAGGATAAGAGATGCCAATACCATGCTTATCCCTGTACATCAGCAGATTTCGGATATCAGCAGGGGCGGGGCAAAACTTAGAATTACCGATCCTGATCTTAGAAAGTACATCCAGAAATCCAGGGGATTTATCTTTGATATAGTATTCAAGCTTCAGGCCCCGCTTACAATCTATGGCGAGATTAAGTCAACATCTGTAGATCACGAAGGGAACCTGCTGATTGGCGTGGACTTTGAAGGAAATTCATCAAGGAAGGATGAAATGAAGCGTTTTTACGGGGTGCTTAAACCCATGGAGACTGAGTACAAGGCCCGCCTGATGAAGAGTATGAAGGCCAGGAAGGCCTGATTACCTGTTCCTGCAGTTATACGCGTTCTCCGCGTCAGATAACCTTTCGTACCGGGGCAGTATCTTCAGGTAATCGGTGTAACTCTGTGGTGATTCCCTGAACTTCTCCTGAACCAGCAAAGATGCCGCTTTACCCGACGGCATAAAGTCCGCAGTAAAACTGTATACCGTCCCATTAGCTGTGCCGTAATCCCTGAGTTCTGCTGAATACCGCGTGAATCCGTCTCCGATACACGTTACCATGCCAACAGATGGTATCTTTTCAAGAAATTCAGTCATGGTAAAGTCGCCCGGTTCAATAAGAGGGGATGTGCTGCCATTCTCTCTGCTGTACAGGGCAGCGTAGACCCTGGATTTCTTCGCGTCAAAGGCTACCGCTATAAGTCCGTTATTGACTGTTTCACATGATGCTGCGTAGATTTCATGGCTTTTTACACCAACCAGGGGCACTCCAAGTATCTGTGAGAGCATGCGGGCAGTACTTACGGCAATTCGTACGCCTGTAAACGATCCCGGCCCTGTGCCGGCGCCTATGAGATCAATCTGGCCGACGTTTATGCGCGCTGAATCGAGCAGCCATTCCAGGTTTACGAACATGTCCGTGGAGTGTGATAGTCCTGTTTTTTGGGCAAACTGGAAGTGCTCTTTTCCCTTTGTAAGTGCGAGCAGTTCTATATCTGTTGATGATTCAATTGTCAGGGTGTTCAATGGTGATCCTCCTGCTTTCCGGGCCTGTGTATTCTATTGTGACTGCTGTTACCCGGCGGGGAAGTCTCCCTTCGGCGCGTTCGGGCCATTCGATAACCGATATTCCATCCCCCTCCCAGTATTCCTCGAAGAATAGTTCTTCAAGCTCCGAAGGCTTCTCTATGCGGTACAGGTCAAAGTGATAAAGTGGTATGGTTCCTTCATGTACATCCATAAGGCTGAACGTGGGGCTGGTTATGTACCCGTCAATGCCCATGCCTGCGGCAATTCCCCCTGCAAAGAGTGTCTTGCCGGCGCCAAGTTCGCCGCTCAGGGTTATAATGTCGCCGCGAGAAGCACTTCTGCCAAGTTCAGTGGCAATCCCCAGCGTCTCTGCGCATGATCCTGATTCGATTACTCTTTTCATTTCCCGGTTTAACCTGTGCCACAGGATAGAAATGAAACGGATTTTTTGTCAAGGAAATAGCCTCCGGGCCTGTTTTACGGCGCGTGCCGGTGGATTTTATATCTGCTGCAGGGTAATTTTTTTCTTACGTGCCGCTTTTTTTATTGCATCATGGGACCATGCTCTTTTTATAGACATACAGGAGCATTAATTGTGATCGATAAAGAAGAAAAAGTCAGAGCGAGAAAACGTAAAGTCACAGCTGCATTAAAAAGGCTTTTGCAGAAGCAGGTCTATTCACAGATTTCCATACAGGAAATTGCCGACGAGGCGGGGTATTCAAAAGGGGGAGTGCTTCACTATTTCCCGTCAAAGGATGATATTTATTTCGAGCTTATAAACGAGATATATTCGGTGCTCGATTATAATCACAGGCGCCTTCTTTCAATTGATATGGGTGTTGATGAAAGGGCTCCTATCTCGTCACTTTTAAGTGTTGAAAGCTTTCTGCTGGACCGGGCAAATATAATCATCCTGATAAACATTATACTCTACGCATTCGAAAATGAGACCATGATGTCGATGATAAGAAAGTTTTTTGCAAATCACCGGATCTTTTTCGAGAGCATTATGAAGGATAAGGCCAGGGAATCTGTTGGACAGATGGATATTGATGACAGAACAGCTGCCAGAATTATTCAGGTAATAGTATTTTTTATTGGTCTTATTGAAGAGATTGACCCCATAGATCTTGATTACACAAAAATTGTAAGACATATAACCCACCTGATCAAGGCTAACTAATCTCCGGATCTGAATTACCGATAACTCTGCTCATTTATTGCTTGATAAACATGGCTGATTCATGATTATGCACAGTTATTATGTGCAATTATGTTATACAGCAGATAATTTCTGCCGGCACCGCCTGCCTGTGGATTGAACGCGGGCTATCGTTGCGCGCACATCCGGGTTGGCCCATTCATGAATAAAGCAGAACTTTTTTCGTCGCTTAATCATGGGATGGTTGCCGAGCGTGGTGATGCATTCATCCGCAATCTTGAGAAAAATCTTCCGCTTATTGCTCAGTCCGGCGGTCTGGAACCTGTAATCCCCCTGCTGCGGGGGCGCCATGTAATAATAGCAGGGGCCGGCCCATCGCTTGACCTGCAGACAGCCACACTTGCCGGGGTCACGGGGGATAAAAGGTTTATACTGATTGCGTCAGATATGGCACTCCGGCCGCTTGTAATCCGCGGGATAAGGCCCGATTTTGTAATTACCTGCGAGACCACACCTAACGATTTCTTTTCGGCAATAGATACATCTTCCATGCACCTGCTTGCCTTCAGCTGTTCATCGTACTCCTCTCTGAAAAAATGGAGGGGACGCATAAGTTTTTACAACTGGATGCTGGAAAGTGAATTTTTCAGCCCGCTCTGGCAAAGGGCGGGTGCTGGCCTGGGCTTTGTTGCTACCGGGAGTATTGTGACAACACAGGCTGTTTCTATAGCAATGGGCTGCGGTATACTCTCCCTGATGCTCGCGGGGAACGATCTGGGCTTTCGTGACAGGTTCTATGCCTCTGAAACTGTGAGATTTGCCGCAAACCAGCATTGCAGCGGCAGGTTGAACACAGTGAACAGCGCAGAAATGGACAGATGCCGCAATAACAGGTATTATGAAATAGTCCGGGATAACCGTACGTTTTTTACGAATCACCAGTTTCTTGCAGCCAGGTACTGGCTTGATGAACTTTTCTCGGCCGAACCATTTCCGGTGGCTGACTGCAGTTATCCGGGCTGTTCGCCTTCGTCAGTTTATAAAACCGGTCTTGATGAATATATCAGCAGCGTAAAACAGATGAGCGAGGAGATGCCATGATTGAACTTCACAGGCTTAACGGAGATGTTTTTACCCTTAACCCGCAGCATATCGAGGTAATGGAGAGTACGCCGGACACTGTCATTACCCTGACCAATGACAGAAAATACATAGTCAGGGAGCGTATCCCTGAAATAATTGAAAAAATCAGGGAATACAACCGGCAGATTTTCGGCATCATCGCGGGCAATCCGCGCTCCTGACAGGGCCCTGTTGCCATGCTTCAAGTAAATATGCGCTAAAATACTCATCGATGAATAATTGGTGATTTTTTTTACTTTCAGGTGCCGATAATTAAAGAGGCGGTAACGCATAATAAGGTTAAAATGAATAAATTAATTGACATGAATAGATAAAGTTTGTTATTATGTCGCATGTAATTTATGTTTAATCCTGACTTGTTTGCGTAAACGGCCAATAAACTATTTAAGACGGAAAGAGTATGGGTGACGAAGAAAGAGATATAGTCGAGGATGAGGCGAGACCGGCGGAGCCGGAGGGGAGTAGTGCCACTTCCAGGATAGTCAAGATTCTGCTCTATGTTGCGGGTTCAATAATTGTTGTGGTGCTCATGATAGGTATATCCTACCTTGTTGCTAAAAATGTTCAGGAGAGCATGTACGAAAAAAGCCAGGACATAATTGCTGCGCCTCCGCCCGAACCGCTTGCAGTTTATGAGCTTCCGCCTTTTTCCAAGGCTACTGCCGATGAAGAGCCGCATTTTCTTAAACTGACGCTTTCACTGGGCTATGACCCCGGTCCGGAGATGAATAATGAGCTTATCAGGAGAAAAGACGAGATGCAGCATATTATAAACATTCTGCTGCAGGGGAAAAGATTTGAGGATCTGGATTCGGTCAGCGATTCTGTGGCCCTTTCCGAGGAGATCAAGGCTCACATAAATATAAGGCTTATTTCGGGTAAAATTAAAGAGGTTTATTTCAAGGAATTTGTTCTTAACTGATTTTTGAAGTTGTTACCCGGTTCGGACTGCTGTGGGTTCGGGAGAATTGAGAGGTCTTGTTGCGGGTACTGGTAATACAAAGAGCAAAACATATATTCGGCATTCTTACTGGAGGGAAGTATGGGAGACGGCTCCTTATCACAAGACGAAATTGATGCCCTGTTGCAGGGAGCTGATGATATAACCTCCGGCCCTGATTCTATGGCCGGGTTTGACATGTCACCGTCAAGGGGCAGTTCGTCTGTTTCCCCGGCTGAACAGAATAATCTCAGAAATCTGTTCAATTCGGTTGCATCGTCAGTCGCTCCTTCGCTAAGCGGTTACCTTGGCGGGAGGGGCCTTGTTATATCCAATCCTCTGGTCGAGGCAAAACAGCAGGAGGCTGTAAGGGCGGATTTCAAGGGCAAGTTTGTCCAGGTTTCAATGAATTACAGCGGAGCGGTAAACGGCAGGAATGTTATTATTTTCAACTTCCGCGACGCAGGAATAATTTCCTCACTTATGATGGGGGACGACAGCGGGTCAGCGCCTGCTGAAATTGATGAAGCTCACCAGAGTACAATACAGGAATTTACAAACCAGCTTGTATCGTCAATGGCCACGCAGTTCAGCAGCAAGATAGGTGGCGGCATAAATACTACACCTGCGGTTGTTACAATAGCAAACAGCCCGGCTGAGCTCCAGATACCGCCGGGAGATGTGGTTAAGATTACATACGACCTGATCATTGATGGTGTAATAAATTCAAAACTTTTTCATATAATTGACACAAACATATCCGGTACGCTTGGTGCAATAGGGGGCGCTCCGCAGCCGCAGATGCAGCAGCAGCAGTACCAGTACAACGCGCCTCAGGCGCAGATCAGTTCTGTGCGATTCCCGCAGATGGGCGAGGGGATCACCGCGCCAGGCTACAGCGATATAAGTCTGCTCCTTGATATAGAGATGACCATGACCGTTGAGCTCGGGAGGACAACCCGCCTGGTCAAGGATATACTGGGCCTTGGTGAGGGTTCAATTATCGAGCTTGATAAACTGGCAGGTGAGCCTGTTGACCTTCTTGTAAACGGAAAGCTGATTGCCCGCGGTGAGGTTGTGGTTATCGACGAAAACTTCGGTGTAAGGGTAACCGACATTGTAAGCCAGGATGAAAGGTTTAAATCGGTTAACAAGTAGCAATATTACTATTACGCGGCAAAAGTAACGGCAGTCCGTAAAATACGGTTCTGCCGTATCAGATAGAGGGGAAATTTTTTTTATCCGGAAAAATATGAGACATAATATCCTGATTTCTTATCGAAAAAAGCAGAAGATGAGTTTAGCAATTTTTGCTGCGATTTTCTGCATAATCATATTTTTTTTACAGTTTAATTCCGCCGCTGTTTATGCACAGTCGCAGGACGGAAAGACTTTGGAAAGAACAGCTCAGACCGGTGATAACAATAACATGCCTGATAACAATGCTGTTCCCGGAACAGGTTTCGGTGAAGGTGATTTTGGCCCCCGGGAGCCCGAGGGGTCAGCCTTCTGGGAATTCATCAAGGTTATATTTGTGCTGATGCTTTTCGGTGGCGGGTTCTACTTTTTTTATAAATTTATAAGCCAGAAAGTGGGTTTGAATATATCCGGGCAGGAGGCAATACGCACACTGTCGATGGTGCCGGTGGGGCCGAACAAGACGCTGCAGATAATAGATGTCGCAGGCAAGGTGTTCCTTATCGGGGTAACTGACAGCAGCATTAACATGATAACCGAAATTAAGGAAAAGGATGATGTTGACAGGATCCGTCTGCTCAGCTCCAGGTCAACGCCGGTGCAGGGCAAGAATTTCCAGGAATTTGTTGCTGACCAGATGGGCTGGATTATTGACAGGATAAACGAGAAGCGGACACGCGGTTTCAGGAAGACCAGGGTTGAAGAGATTCCCGAGAGTGATATTGACATGAGTTATCTTGACCAACAGAAAAAAAGGCTGAAAAAGATCAATCATGAAGATGAAGAGTAGAGTAATACTGCTTTCGTGCCTCTTTGTTGCGGTGCCAGCCCTGCTTTCAGGTCAGAACGTGACAATGCCGATTCCCAAAATCGCCTTCGACATTGCTCCGGCATCTGGTCCAAAGGACGTGGCGCTCAGTCTGCAGATTTTATTTCTGCTCTCGATACTCACTCTGGCCCCGTCTATAATAATAATGATGACCGCCTTTACCAGGGTGGTCATTGTTCTTGACTTTGTAAAAAGGGCCCTGTCGCTGCAGCAGATGCCGCCTAACCAGGTGATAGTGGGACTTTCACTTTTTCTTACATTTTTTATCATGGCACCGACATTTACCGAAATGAACGAAAAAGCGCTCAGGCCCTACCTTGACGGTAAAATAA
>JAAYBQ010000202.1 GCA_012730035.1 Spirochaetota bacterium | reverse complement strand
ATAAATTTCAGCAGCCTGCAGTGCTCAGGGCTCTCTTCAAGAAGGTTAAGCCTGCGCCCCATGTAGCTGGTGTTGCTCATTACAAGCTCTTCCCTTATAGGGTCAATGGGGGGATTGGTAACCTGGGCGAACACCTGCTTGAAATAGTTAAACAGGGGCTGCGGCCTGTCCGAGAACATTGCAAGGGGAGTATCTGTGCCCATGGAACCGACAGGTTCCTGGCCATTGACGCACATCGGCTGAATTATTGCACCGATATCCTCCCGGTTGTAACCAAAGGCAGCCTGCATGCGGTGAAGCTTATCGCTCTCTATAGCTGTTTCAGAAATTCCGCGATATATAAGATCCTCAAAGCCGATTCTGTTCTCTTCAACCCAGCGCTTGTACGGGCTCTGGTGAGCTATGCGCTCTTTGACCTCGCTGTCGGGGATTATTCTTCCTTCGCTGGTATCAACAAGCAGCAGCTTGCCCGGCATAAGTCTGCCTTTGTAAATGATGTCCGGTGAATTAAAGTTCTGGACTCCAGCCTCTGAGGCCATTACAATCAGGTTGTCCTTTGTTATTACATAGCGTGAAGGCCTGAGCCCGTTCCTGTCCAGAGTTCCCCCGATAAACCTTCCATCACAGAAGACCATTGATGCAGGGCCGTCCCATGGCTCCATCATTGTGGAATGATATTCATAAAAATATTTAAGGTATTCGGGGATGGGATTCTTGTCGTTCCATGATTCAGGTATCATCATCATAAGGGAATGCGGGATCGATCTTCCGGCAGCAACAAGCATCTCGAGTGCGTTGTCAAAGGAGGCTGAATCGCTTTTACCAGGTTCTATCACGGGCAGTATTTTATCAATATTATCACCCAGAACTGAAGATTTAAAATCAGCCTCCCTTGCCTCCATCCAGTAACGGTTGCCTTTTATTGTGTTAATCTCACCGTTATGCGCCATCAGCCTGAAGGGCTGCGCCAGATCCCATGAAGGGAAGGTGTTTGTGCTGAATCTTGAGTGAACAAGGGCTATCGCGCTTTCCATTCTTTCATCGCGCAGGTCCTGGTAATAATCGCGTACCTGGCCGGGCATAAGCATGCCCTTGTAGACGATTGTTCTTGTGGAAAGCGTTACTATATAAAAGAGATTTGAGCTTATCACAGTAGATTCCCGGATTGTCTTTTCTGCAAGTTTTCTGGCGACAAATAGTCTGGTTTCAAGAGGCATCGAAGAATTTTTTCCGGGAACTACAAATACCTGCTGTGAAAAAGGCTCGGAGTCTTTAGCAATTTCGCCGATTACGCTGTTGTCAACAGGTACATCGCGCCAGTCGATAACGCGCAGACCTTCAGATTCAAAAATTTTTTCAAATATATTTTTGCATAAATCCATGGCTGACTTATCACGAGGAAAAAAAACTATGCCGGTACCGTATTCACCTGCCGCCGGCAGCCCGGGAACAATTTCGCGATAAAAGGTGTGCGGTATCTGTATCATGATCCCTGAACCGTCACCGGTTTTATTGTCCGCCCCCTCTGCTCCACGGTGTGTCATGCGTTCCAGAACCTCAAGGCCCCTTTCGATTATTCCGTGCGATTTTTTTCCGGCGATATTCGCAACAAATCCTATGCCGCATGAATCATGCTCGAATGAAGGATCATACATTCCGGATTTTCCAGGCCTGGTATAATTCATCTTGATACTCCACTGAATCAGGTTAACGGCAAACTGCCTGTTTAATGCAGAACCGTGTGATGATAAAATAAAAAGATAACCGTCTGTTACAAATAAAAAATCAATGATCCATGTTACGGCAGTGTTAAAATATAACTTCCATTCAACATTGAGTTTGCTCGCGGTAAAAACAACTGGAAAGACCATTGAACCGCATACGTTAAAATTTAACATGTATGTAGCATTGGGAAAAGTTTAAAACATTGATTATCCTTCATCATGCTTTATAATGACATGCGTACTTTAATTAATGCCCGGAGAGGTGTGATGATGGCTGAGAGCAGAGTAAAATTTATATTTGTAACCGGTGGGGTCTGTTCATCACTGGGTAAAGGAATTTCCGTTGCTTCTCTGGGAATGCTTCTGGAAGGCCATGGCTACAGGATATCGATAATAAAGATGGATCCCTACCTGAACATTGATCCGGGAACCATGAGCCCCTTTCAACATGGAGAGGTATACGTAACAGAGGATGGCGCAGAAACAGATCTTGATCTTGGATACTACGAAAGGTTTACCAGTTCAAAACTGTCGCGAAAAAATTCGGTTTCAACCGGCCAGATATATAATACCGTTATTCAGCGTGAAAGAAGGGGGGATTACCTTGGGCGTACTGTGCAGGTAATACCTCACATAACGAACGAAATAAAAAAACGTATTTTTGATGTTGCCGCGGATGACAATCTCGATTTTGTTCTTGTAGAAATAGGGGGCACCGTTGGTGACATTGAATCAATACCCTTTCTTGAATCTATCAGGCAGATAAGGCATGAGCTCGGCAGGCGCAGGGTAATGAATGTTCACCTGACGCTTGTCCCCACAATAGCAGTGGCTGGCGAACAGAAGACAAAACCGACACAGCACTCGGTAAAGGAGCTTATGCAGCTGGGCATAATACCGGACGTGCTGCTGGCCAGAGTGCAGAAACCCATGGAGAGCGAGATGAAGGCCAAAATCGCTCTTTTCTGCAACGTATCGGAACGAAACGTCATATCTGCAGAGGACATTGCAGGATCAATCTACGAAATACCCTACATGTTTCAGCGTAATGGTTTCGACGTCATTACACTTGAGCATTTCAACCTTAACCCGGGGCAGATAAATCCCGGCAAGTGGGACACCTTTATCGAAAGACTGCGGAATCCCCTGGCCAGAGTAAGGATCGCGGTTGTAGGCAAGTACATAACCCTTAATGATGCTTACAGGTCTGTTTACGATGCACTGGTACATGGAGCTGTCGCGAACAACGCGGAACTCGACATAGTCAAAATAGATTCGGAAGATATTGAATCCTGTGATGATAATTCTGTATTGTCGGTTTTTGACGGTGTAAACGGGATCCTTGTACCTGGAGGTTTCGGGAACAGGGGCATTGAAGGAAAGATAGCTGCAGTGAGTCATGCAAGAAAAAATAATATACCTTTTTTCGGGATCTGCCTTGGAATGCAATGTGCGGTTATCGAGTTTGCAAGAAATGTTTGCGGACTTGCCGGTGCCAATTCAACTGAGTTTGATCCATCCACTCCATACCCTGTAATTTCGCTTCTTGAGGAGCAGGAGGTTGTGGCAGAGAAGGGAGGTACAATGAGACTCGGTGCTTATCACTGTGAGTTTACCCGCGGGAGCAGGATCGCATCAATCTACGGAAGGGAATCGGTGATGGAGCGCCACAGGCACAGGTTTGAGTTTACAACGAAATACAGGCAGGTTTTTGAAAATAACGGCATGTTAATAGGAGGTGTTTATCCCAGGAACAATCTTGTTGAGACTGTGGAGATACCCGGCCACGAATGGTTTGTGGCGACTCAGTACCATCCGGAGTTCAAGTCAAAACCGGTCAGTCCCCATCCTCTTTTCAGGGATTTTATACGGGCTGCTCTTGAAAGGTGCGGCCAGGGATGCAATCCATGTGAATAATCTATTCAGGATGCTTTGTTGAATTAATAAGCAGACGGACTTCTGAGGTTTTAAGGAGTCTGTGATCCCCCTTGTTCAGCCTTCCAAGAGAAAGAGGTCCGTAGCCGGTTCTCTTGAGTTTTAAAACGTTGTATCCCAGATTTTTAAAGGAGTACCTGATCTGCCTTTTTTTGCCTTCAGAGATCAGGACTTTTACAAACATGCGTGATTTGTCGGCCACGCTTACAGTTGCAGGTCGTGTTCTTGTTTTGATCTGGTGGACAAAAAATCCTTTTTCAATTCTCTTCAGGTCATCTTCCACTGCGGGTTTGTCCAGCTCTACAAGGTATTCCTTTTTAACCTTGAAGTCCGGAGATGTAAGCAGGTGAGAGAGGTTCCCGTCATTCGTAAAGAGCAGAAGGCCCTCGGTATCCTTGTCAAGCCTGCCTACCGGAACAACACCGGCGCGGATAAATTTTTCAGGCAGAAGGGACATGACCGTTGCGCGCCCCTTTTCGTCACTCATGGTGGTAATGTATCCTTTAGGCTTGTTGAGCATGAGGTAGTATGACGTACTTACTGCCGTAAGCCTTTTCCCGTCAAAAATGATTTCGTTCAGTTCAGGATCAACCGAAGTGGCGAGATCTTTGACAACGCGTCCGTCAACCTTTATCCGGCCCTCTGTGATAAGAGTTTCAACCTTACGTCTCGATCCGAGCCCGCATGAAGCGAGGAATTTGTTCAGTCTAGTTTTCATCGGTTTTTTTCAATCCTTCGGCAGTATCGGGTTTTTCTCCAGTCGACTCTTCTTCTGAGACTTCAGACTGTGATTCGGGATTGTTGTTGATCTTTCTGAATCGTATTTCGTCATTAGCGGTATCGCGGTATAGCGAGAAGATTTCCCCCCTGCGGACATAAAAAAGTTCTCCTTCAAATGATGTTCCGGCAAGGAATATCACCTGGCTCCTGTTAAAGTCAAAATTATAATTACCTTCAATTTTTTTTTGAGCCCCTTTTATGTAGGATGCGTATCTTCCGTCTTTGTATATCTCAAGGCAGTGGCTGGTGTAGTCTCCGAAACGGTTTACGCTCCACCATTTTCCGTGAAGAGCCTCTCCCAGTTCCGATGTCTCCTTTTCCCAGAATGAACTTAGATATGATTCAACATTATCGCTGCTTGCGTCATTCAGTATGCTTATGTTTCTTCCGAAAACCCATCCTGTAATGCCGTTTGAAAGCTTTATCCTGTACCAGTAGTCACTATGGCCGGCTATTGTCTGTGTTACTGCGGAGCGTTCAAGGATCTCGGTTATTTCACCCTTTTTCATCTGGTCTATGCGCGTTGTTGATATCAGCGGGTCAATCCGCAGAGCAGAGTTGGCTGTGGTAATAATGGCTATCTGTTTTTCGCTGACGCCTGTGGAAACGGGAATTATGGTCTCTTCATTTTTACCACAGAGGGTAAAAACAATAAGGCTTAAAACCGCCAGTATAGATGATCTGCTGATTTTTTTCATTCAGGGTGACCTTCATTTATAGTTTACAGCCGTTTGCCAGTTCATGCAATCTTATTATGCCGTTTTATGGCATATTTTACGGCTTTCCGGCTGATATAAATCTGTGTATGGCAGCCGCCAATGTTGTCAATAACAAATCCCCGCCTGATATTACTGTGCAGGTGTAAAAAAATCTTGACGCTTTACACTAAAACATCAAGTATAATCAGTGTCTACTTTTCATCTTAACTGCTGCACAAAAGATCATAAAATTGATGAGCAATTAATTGTCAGGAACAGGTTATTATTAAATGAAAGTAAGGGAATTATTCAGCGGGAAGGTCTACACTGTGTCAAACCTCCTTACCCTTGTCAGGGTAATAGCTGTCCCCGTGATTGTTTATTATATGCACCTCGAGAAAACTACCGGCAACCGGGAATACATGTATTACCAGGTTTTTTATTTCGGAATAATTATTGTCTCGGATTTTTTTGACGGATTCCTCGCCAGAACCTTCAACCAGGTCTCAAGACTCGGGCAGTTCCTCGATCCTGTCGCCGACAAGATATGTCTTGTTGTAATAGGCAGCTCGCTTGTTTACTATAAAGGCTTCCCGTTATGTGTTCTTGTTGTTGTTCTGCTGCGCGAGCTTGTTGTTGTTGTTGGGGCTGTTTTTCTTTTTGCACGCAGGGATGTTGAGGTCCAGCCGAGCATGCTGGGGAAGATGGGTGTCGCATGCATGGCGTTATCCGCGCTGCTCTACATAGCTTCGTTTGATCATATACTTTTCAATATAGTTTCGGTTAAATTTTTAACGGTCTCGCTGATACTTATATTCTACGTTCCCGGATCTGTTCTATATGTTAAAAATTATTCAGCCTATTGTTTCAGGGAAAAGAAGTTTTAGCCTTACAGCATTTATAGTCGCGGCAGTACTTATTCTAACAGGTGCATCTGCTGACAAGGCTATTCCACTGACAGTAATAGATGGCAGAAAATACATTTCCCTTAATGATTTCACAAAAGCCCTTGATCTGGAAAACAGTTTTGACCATATTTACCAGAAGGGGCGCCTTTATTATAAAAAACATTACATGGTTTACAAGTCCGGTTATGCAGTGGCAGTAATAGACAACAGCCTCTTTACTTCGTCATACGAAGTCAAAAGGCACAGGGGGGGCATCTACCTTCCGGCAGACATGGCCCTTGCTGCATCTGAAGCTTTTTACCCGGGATTTACCTCTCTGCTTGAAGACAAAAGGCTGATCCTGGTGCAGAAAAAGCAGGAGGAACGGAAAGCCGATCATGTTCAGATTTACACAACAAAGGGGCGCATTGGTTTTATTATAATAGATCCAGGGCACGGAGGCAGGGACCCGGGGGCAGTAGGCAAGGGGGGGGTAAGGGAAAAGGATATAACCCTACAGGTCTCTCTTAAAATCGAAGCCCTGCTGAAAAAGAAATATGGTAACATCAAGATCATGATGACCAGGCGTACTGACCGTTTTATTGAACTGGCGCAGAGGGCCGAAATCGCCAACAGGGAAATAAAAAAAGATGTCAATGGACTTTTTATCAGCGTACATGTTAATGCCTCTATAAGCCCCAAAATTTCCGGATTCGAAACCTATTATCTTTCGCAGAACCCGACAAACGAAGAGGCGCGCAAAACCGCAGCTCTTGAGAATAATGTAATTATACTGGAGAATAATGCTCCTGCTGATGATGTTGAATACATGGAAGCCCTGATGATAACTTCCCAGATTCAGAAGGAGAGTTCCATGCTGGCAGATTTTGTGCAGCGGGGTATGGATAATAAAATTTCGGAATTCAGGTCAAGGGGGGTACACAGGGCGGATTTTTATGTTTTGAGGGGTGCGCTAATGCCTGCTGTTCTTGCGGAGATAGGATTCATAACCCACAAAAAAGAGGCAGCTTCTCTTCGAAAGAATAGCTATCAGGACAAGGTCGCTGCAGGTGTTTGCAGCGGAATAATAAAATTTATTGACCATTACAATAAAATGATTGAACAGTAGTGGCCGGTTTTATAAGTGAAACAGTATCTCCCGGAACAGGAAAGTGTTATGAATTTAAGGCAAAAGACAGCGCGTATCTTGGGCAGTTTAAGAATATTTAGACCCGCAGCAATTAAATCAGGCGTAGTTTCAATAAAATCAGGTTTAAATCATTTTTTATTAATTATCAGGCAGCAAATAGAAAAAATAATTGCCGGTGCAAAGGCTGACCGGCGGGAATACAACAGGGTGATGTTTCTCTCTGTCACGGGACTTTGTTTTTTTGCATACATCATGCTCTGTATTCTCACTGAAAAGAATGTTCTGAACATATTTCCTCCAGTACCTGTTATCAAGGAGAACCGCATAATTAATGTCTACATGCCTTCGGAAAAATGCACTGAAATAATACGGGAACAGAGAAGGGTCTTTTCTGATTTGGAAGATGAGAAACTTGTGCACAGAATATTTTATCTTGTGGCAGCAGGTTCACAGTATGAAAATACAATGTCTAACGTGCCCGCAAGATTTATTATCAAGATGATCTGGATAATCGACAATGAAGATGGTGACGGTAAAACCTGCCTTATTGATCTTATGCCTGTTATGATTGAAAAGGAGACTGCCGTGGTTAAAGGCTCTGAGCAGATGTTCAGGGAGGCTCTTGAGAAAACGGTTGTTGAAAACGTACCGGGAGTAAAAAAAGTTATCCTTCTGGAAAAAGGCGTACCCGGCAAAAGACTCTGGGATATATGACCTACAGCAGCCAGTCCCCCCTGAAAACTTCAACTGCAGGGCCTGTAAGAAATACGTGATTATTCTTTTCGTTCCATTCAGTCTTTAAATCACCACCGGAAAGATGCACTGTAAGTTTTCTGTCTGTCTGCCTGGTGAGGACGCTCGCAACAGTTACTGCCGATGCCCCGGTTCCGCAGGCCATGGTCTCTCCCGCGCCGCGTTCCCATGTCCTCTGGATGACCTCTTTTCTGTTTATGACCTGAACAAATTCCACGTTTGTCCGCTGGGGGAACAGGTTGAAGCTTTCAATAACTGGTCCGTATTTGGCAACGGGAAAGTTTTTTACATCCTCAACGAATATTACAACATGGGGGTTGCTCATTGAGAGAGCTGTTATTTCAAAGTTGATGCCATCAGGCAGGTGCAGTGTTTCGTTAACAGCCATGCCAGGTTCACCCAGCATCGGGATCATCTCGCGCATGAGCATGGGTTCCCCCATATCGACTTTAACCGATGAAACTTTTTTATCCCTAATCTTTAGAACCAGGTGTTTTATTCCGCCGCCTGTTTCAATATCAAGTTACTCCTTACCGGTCAGTCCGTGGTCATAAACGTATTTGGCAAAACACCTGATACCGTTTCCGCACATGGCAGATTCACTGCCGTCAGAGTTGAACATGCGCATTTTAAAGTCGGATGATTTCGATTTAAGAATCAGAATAAGGCCGTCAGACCCGACACCGAAGTTTCTGTTGCTCATTTCGATTGAAAGTTTTGAGGGATTGGTAATTTTGTTTTTGAAATCCTCGATGTATATATAATCATTGCCTGCGCCATGCATTTTTGTGAATTTCATATTAATCTCCTGTAATACGCGGTCATAATAAGTTATAAAATAATACAGTAATTATTCCTAAAAATACTTTTTAGTGTAATATTATAATTTAATTGCTCCCGCCGCCTATGGCGGCGGGAGCAATAGAGCCTTTTATTTCGTAATGTATTTAAGCAGTTAGTATTGAAAATAATAGCTGATAATTTATTAATTATTAAGATGTCAGCTGCAATGAATTGTGTCGATCAAATTTTTATAGAGAATGAATATTGCATAAATAAATACTCTTTAATTGTGTTTATCGGGCTAAAATGTATTAATTTCTTGACATTTTTTGAACATTGTGACCACGTAAGTGTATAATTAGTTCACCTGTATTAATTCGTTTTTCAAACACTGTCAATTATTAACTATCTGCGGTCACGTATATGAATTTTAAAAAACGCCGGTTATGCCCGGGCACAAAATTAATTCATACCGTAACCGGAAAAGGGAATATATGAAAGCTTTAGTCTTGTTTATTCTTCTGGCAGCATCACCTGTTTTTACCGCGGTCAGCGCACAGGATAATGATACAATCGGTTCAATGAAAATTGAGGAGCATAAGGGATTCACGGGATTCTGGACAGAAGTATCTGACAAAGCTAACCTCGATTACATTATCAGGACTTATGCATCATGTGAAAAGAAGGTAATTCTTGTAAACGGAAATGATTATAAAAGTCTCGAAAGAGTATTCATCCCATTGTCCGAGTCTTATCTGGCGTATATTAAAACAAAGGGAATTATGCAGACTGACGGCCGGTGCGATGAGTTTGATTGGCCCATAATTTCGTTTGACAGGGTGACATCGTCGTTCGGTAAACGATGGAATTCCTTTCATGAGGGTATTGATATTCCGGCCGGCAGAGGAACACCAATCGCGGCAGCGGCAGACGGAAGAGTTATTGTAGCAAGGTTTTTGGAAAACTACGGCTATACCGTATGGCTTGAGCACAGGGGCAACATGGTCACAAGATACTGTCATGCTTCGGAAATTCTTGTCAAAGAGGGTGATATTGTAACCAGGGGACAGGTTATTGCATCTGTCGGCAGCACGGGAAATTCAACAGGCAATCATCTTCATTTTGAAATTCGCTATGGTGATTTCCCGATGAATCCGCTCGATTTTCTGCCTTATCATCCCGGTGTAAACAAGAACCAGTACTTAAGAAAAATTGATTAATCCCTTCAGCAAAGAGGAATTAAAAAAAGGCTGACCTAAAACAAGGTCAGCCTTTTTTTAATATAGTGTAAATGAGAGGTTTTATTTTTCAATTTCGTTCATTTTTTCTTTGGACTGAATATCCATCCTTACAAGGTCGTTTATCAGTTTCATTGTATCAGATTCAAGTGTGGTAAACTCTTTGTTTATAATGTTCTCCTCTTCGGATGTACCCTCAAGAGCCTCCCTGGCCAGATCCTTTATCATAGCCTTAATATTTTCCTGAGAATTCTTGTAAATAAAGATAATATTCGGGCCGGATTTATAGCCCCAGTTGAATCCATCAGGCAGGTCAACGCTGAAGGTCTCGGTTATGCCGTCACCGTCAGAATCCTCGGCAAAATATATTACACCCTCCTTGGATCTAGCTGTTACTGATGTGTAATATTTTGTTTCACCTTCATAGCCAAGGCGTTTTGGATTGGGTCTTCTGATAATTTCAACGTCTGAGTCGCTTCTGTTGATAATTATACTGCGGAAAACCTTGATATGCTCATTGATGAATGTATCACGTATTTTCTGATAATAATTGCCATAGGAGTCTGATATATTATCCGTAGGTTTGGTCGTTATCCGTTTCATTATTTCACGCCTGCGGTCAGTTATGATCAGAAAGTCGGGCTTGTTGTCGATACTCCTTACCCAGAGTTCATTTTGTATAAGAGTGTTTTCCATCTCTTTTATAATTCTGTTCTCTTCAACTATCTTGTGGTCATCATAACCATCTTTAAAGAGGTACATCTTTCTGTCCCGTATAATAAGAAGGGTTGCCACTGAGGTGTCCTGAGACTGGTGCTGTTCAGGATCAACAATATATTCAACCTGCTGGTAGGTAATCCGGTCTTCATTATATCGTGAAATTTTGCTTATGTCAATTTCCAGGTACGACAGATCCTTTGCCGTCACAGGTAGAGATATAAAGAAAATGATTATTAATACTGCTGCTGTTTTAAGGACTGATTTCTGGCTGTACATCTATATCCTCCATGATTAAAAACTCTTTTTTTCGCGAAATGAACTTCAGGAACGGGAAGAACAAGTTTTACATGCTTACCTGCCCGGCCATATGTATCAGGAAACTTAATAAATATCCATTACTATAAGTATAAAATTTTTTAACAATTTGTCAAATATTTTATAACTGATGAACATAAGTATCGGTTATATAATACTGCATTATTTCCGCATAAAGCTGCATGTTTATATGTTTTTGCAGGTTTCAGTCTTCAGGTTCATTGTTGCTTCGGTTTTTTTCCTTTTTCCAGCGGGCTTTATCAATTTTTGTCCAGCTTTCAACAATGTGCCTTGAAAGTGTATCTTCGCGACGGACCGGTTTTTTTTCAGCGCCTGCGGATTTTTTTCCGGCTGATTTTCTGTTTCTGTCCTGGTACTCCTCGTTTTCCTTTTTTGTAAGTGAGAGTTCCCCCGAAGTTAATTCCCGGATTATCTGCTCCCTGTTCCTGCCTGAGGCTATATCAGATATGATCAACTGGATTTTTTTTCTGTTGATTAGCCCCTCATCAAGGTTCTGCGGTATGCAATTCCCGTATTTTGCACATGCAAGGGCGCCTGCAATTGAGGCCAGCGCGGAAGAGGCCCCCCCTTCAGCAGCTGCCGAAAGGAATATATCCTGGGGTCGGGTTGTGTGCCCTGCAATCGAAAGTGCAAATGGTAATATGGCAAAGGGGAGATTAACACTCGCGCGTGTTACCGGCGTGCTTATTTTTTTATTAACTTCAGTTATTATGATATCCTCTGCGCTGCTGATCCCCTGTGATGAGAAAATTTTCTGCAGTATAGAGTGTATAAACCGGGCATCATTAATAACATAATCAGGATTATATCCCAGTTCGAAGAAGAGATGACTGTTCGCTTCTGAATATGCAACAAGAGCTGCGCCGGATTCTGCAGCATGTTCAAATAAAGAAATTGCCTGATCAGCATTAATCCGGTAAATTATCTGCAGCAGCAGTGCAGAGCAAAGTGCAGTTGATATGTCTGCGGTAAACATTGAGACGAAGGTGAAAACAGGTAAAACAGTATCTTCACAATTCATTTTCATCAGCAGCATCGGAATCGTTACGGGCAATATTCGTGCGCAGGGGTATTCAAAACGGTATCCGCCTGTTTCAGTTTGACCGGCATTGATAATAAAATTTTTTTCTGCCGTACCCGGATCACGGAAGTAGCTGTATTCATGATCCGGAAGCTCCGGGGCATTTTTTACTGCTTCAATGAATCTGCCGGAATTGAAGTGCCGGCGTTCGATGCATGCTCCTGCAAGCAGCATTAACTGTGAAATGGATGAATAGAGCCCCGGCTTACGCCATTTATTCATTCCATGCTTTAGAGCAGGGGCAGGATCGGTAAAACCTGAAATTTCCCTGTAAACAGCTCTGATATGATTTTTTTTAAGACTGTTCAGCGTGTACCCCGCGGCATCTCCGGTTACCGCACCTTTTATTATTATTTCAGGTGATTCAGGCATCTGTGTTGTGAATCCTCCCCTATTGTTATTTACCGTTGATAGAAATGAACCACTCCTGCGAATAGTGATCTGACAGATTAAAATTCACAGTGGCGGTTATTTGTCGATTTTATTATTGAAAATATAGTATTAATATCAGCATTTATTCATCAATGTAATCCGGATAAGGCGGAATTTTTTATAAAAGCCATCTGATTCATAATATGTGTTATAAAAGGCAGGCATCATGAAGATCTATTTTTTTAAAGTATTGCTTCTGGTTCCCATTTTACTGATGACAGTTTGCAGCAGAGAAAAGAGCCCTGCACCGGCCGTGATTACCTTTATTATGGGCAACGTGTCAAAGAACAACGCAGAGGCTGCTGCCGGTGACAGTATAAAGGAGAATGACGTTATTACAACTGGTGCAGATTCATTCTGCGATATAAAACTGGGTGAATCTGTTCTGAGAATCCAGGCCGGGTCAGGTATAACTGTTTCATCAATGCTTATAAACAGTGAACGGGAGAGTACTGTTATTCTGCTGGAAGAAGGGAGCCTGCTGTGTAGAGTAAAAAAAATGGTTAACGCGGATTATTTTTTTGTCAAAACACCGGTTGCAGTTGCCTCTGCGGGCGGGACTCAGTTCAGCGTTGAGTCGGACAAATTACTTACTACAAGAATTAAGGTCTTCAGCGGTGAGGTTAAGGCTATAATAAGGATTAAACAGTTTGATGCGGATTACGGGAGGTTTCTTGAGTATGCGACTGCAATCAGGGAGGGGCAGAATGTTATAATTACTGATGGTCAGTTCAGGGATACTAACGGGCTTGTTGAAAGAGTTCTCAAGGAAGAGACCGCAAGAGGTGGCGCTGCAAGGGGTAATGTTATCGAGAAAGTAATAAGGCGCACAGAGGGTGATGTGGTTATAAAACGTAACAGGATTCAGAAGTTCAACCCCGGGGATTTTGCCGGTGAAAACCGGGGGATTATTCAAGTGGATGAGAACCCGGGAGATGTTGCAAGAAGAGTTGCCACGATTGTAAGGAAGGAGAGGGAAATGCCCACTCCCGAGGGCCGGCTGCTTATCGCGGCTAATAACATATATTTTATTAAAGATGGTGGAATAAAATGGCAGGGTGGTCTTAAAGGTTATCCCGTAAGAAAGGGGGACAGGCTGTTCATAGCTGCAGGTGATTATGTTTTCTGTGCATTGTCTGATGGCCCGATTGTCTGGAAAAAACAGATTATAAATGACGGATCAATAGAAATGAAAGATGGCAGGGTGATAGTAAATTCTAGTGGTAAATTTACCGCCCTTGATGAGTTAACCGGCAACTGATTGCGGAGAAAATAGTTAGTTGAGAGTTCGAAATAGCCTGGATCAAATTTACGGGGTCTATAGTCCCTATAGCGTATTCGGTTACAATTATAAGTGATTAATTATTTAATCTTTAAATTACTGTAAATCTGACCGGGCGGACTGATGGCTGCCCGGTCAGGTGTTGTACACATCTGTTGTCAGTAGTTTGTTTCTCTGATTTCAAAAAATGCCTGTGGGTGAAGACATGCAGGGCACATCTGGGGTGCTTTTTCTGCTTCATGCAGGTATCCGCAGTTTCTGCATTTCCATACAATTTTCCCGTTACTTTCAAATATTTTGCCTGCCTGCAGGTTGTTATAGAGTTTTCTGTATCTTTCCTCGTGGGCCTTCTCTGCGACAGCAATAAGCCTGAATGCTGCAGCCACGTCTTTGAATCCTTCCTCCTCCGCAATTTTGGCGAATTCCGGGTACAGTTCACCCCACTCCTCCTTCTCTCCGTCAGCTGCAGCCTTGAGGTTTTCAAGAGTTGTACCGATTATCCCTGCCGGATATGTGGCAGTAATCTCGACCATACCGCCTTCT
>JAAYBQ010000201.1 GCA_012730035.1 Spirochaetota bacterium | reverse complement strand
GATAACTCTTATATTAAGTCCGAATTCACTGTTTATTTTTGAAAGCACTGCCGACGTGTCCCTGAATGCGCGGCGTGTTACCCGTGAATCATCAGTCAGGGGACCGATTGTCATTACTCCCTGTAAATCAAGATTACCAAGTGATAATATATTTTCGGCAAGTTTTAGCGATTCTTCAGGGCTTATGCCGCTTTTTGTATCCTCGTTTACAGTTTTTATCTGAATCAGAATTTTCTGGACTTTGCCTGTTTTTTCAGCTTCGTGGTTAATTGCACGGGCAGTGGTTATTTTATCGATTGAATGAATAAGGTCAAAGAGTTTTACTGCATCAGAGGATTTGTTTGATTGCAGGTGGCCGATCATGTGCATGGTGAAATTGCCATGAAGCAGTTTTATTTTCTCCCGGGCCTCCTGTATCCTGTTCTCTCCGAAAAGGGTTAACCCCGAATCTATCGCGGTCTGGATGGCGGGGGCTGGTACAGTTTTGCTTACGGCAAGAATGCGGATTTCACCGGGATCACGGCCGGAACGTATTGCCGCAGAGATTACCTGATCCTGGATTTTTTTGTACCTGTCGGACATTTCTGTTTCTACTGGTGTCATGATGTTCCGTATGCATATTGTTTTATTTATTATGTTAATAAACCAGTCGAAGTCAAGATTTTAATTTTTTAAAAAGGACGGATACATCCAGGTCATGCGGGTTGAGTCTGAATGCGGTTGATGCTGCTTTAAGTGCATTGTTTTTGTTTCTGCTTTTCAGATATGAAAGTGAGAGTCTGTACCAGATTTCATAATTCTGCGGTAAAAGCTCTGATGCCTTTATCAGCAATCTGGTGGACTGGCTGTTTGAAACAACTTCTGACATCCGCATGTAGCCCCAGATATTTAGAGGGAAATTAAAAATTATCCGCTGGTAGCATGCGGCTGCTTTTTCAGGCTTCCCGATGTTCTGCCAGGTATCGCCCTCTATAATGTCAGTCATCCAGCAGTTTTCGCCTGTTTTTTGCCGGTGCCTGTTAAAGTCGGTGGATTTGTATGCCGCCCTGGCTGAAACAAGGCTGTTTTGGTGAAGGATTCTGTCGATATCAGTTGAAGTTTCAGCAGGATTACGGAGGTATATGCCCGAATCGGTTGTATCAAACCAGTCCCTGTCATTGATAAGTCCTTTTTTTCTGGCGTCATTGTATATAGATGTGCCCGGGTAATATGCGACCGGTGAAACGATAGAATCATGGGGAAGTGTCTTTTTTATAAGACTGATGGTGGCATCGGTATCTTCTGATGTCTCCCCGTGCATACCGGTCATAAGGTAAAAAGAGAGATAAACCCCGGTTTCACGGGTAATTGCCGCTGCACGGATGATCATTGCCCTGGTTATGGATTTGTCGTATTTTTTAAGAACAGGTTCCGAGCCTGACTCAACACCGTACTGGATGTGCTCAAGTCCTGCGCGTTTCATTGCTGTGAGCATCTCCTGGTCTATTGTGTCAACACGTGCCTGACAGTTCCACATCATATAAAGGCGGCTCTCTTTGAGCATACGGCAGAATTCCAAGACGCGGTTTTTGTTCAGCGTAAAGTTGTCGTCCCTGATAGAGAAATAGATTATGCCGAATTTTTTTCGCAGGTGATTAAGTTCGCTGATTATGTTTGAACTGCTGCGCACTGTTACTTTTCGTTTCCAGAATGCCGGTGACGAACAGTAGGTGCAGCTGTTGGGGCAACCGCGAGATGTGATGATGTACCTGTATTGTTCGTACGGATTTACACCGATGGTCAGCCCTTTAAAAAGAGACGGGAAGGGCAGCATGTCAAGATTTTTAATACGTTCGCCGGCTGTGATCCGTTTTGCGCTACTGTTTTGTTCAAGTAGGGAAGAGACTGCAAGTTCTCCTTCACCCGTTATTATGTGATCTATGGCCGGATAGCGGCGTGCAATTTCATCATGCAGGAACGTCGGGTGCTGGCCCCCTGCTATAATTTTTACAGAGGGATTTTGTTTTTTTAAATAATTAATATATTTGAATGATTCGTCACGGTTGAAGGAGAATATTGAAACTGCAACTGTATCGGGCTTGTGCTTTAAAGTAAGCTGAACTGCTTTTTTATATCCGTACTGCGAGAAGTTGGCAAGAATTACTTCGTGGCTCAGAGATTCAAGATACGCGGCTATTGAGGTGATGCCATGTGGCATAAGGGAAATGTAGTAGTCTTTCCTGTCACTATAATTGCATAGGTAAACACATATTACCTTCATCTGCACCCGGGATTTATTGAATTAACGTATTCAGGCGCAAGTTTACCTGCATCGGCAGATCCATGGAAAATACCTTTTTCAGAGAAAACGGATGGATCATCTTCGTAGAGCATGTTCCAGTCTTCAAGAAACTGCCTCGCGAGTGGAAGGTATGACCAGTGCCACTTCTCTTCGAGATATCCCGAAGTGCGTCCCGAAGTATATGGCTGCCCGAAACCGTAAGTATGGGCGTTGGCACATAACCATTCATAAATTATTTTACCATCACCTTTCGCAAAGTATGAGTTGTTCAGTGTGTTAATATCAAAGTCGGTTCCCCAGTGATGACGGGAAGTTCCCGGCATCGATGAGTACCGTAGAATAAGCCTGGCTCGCTCGACGGGATCCATGACAGCATGGATGTCGGATACGCCGCTGACCTTTCTTTTGCCGGACCACTTTTCATTCCATATTTTTTTCTGCAGGGTGAAATTTCTTGCGGAGCTGATTATTGTTATCTTTATTGAAGGGTGATCTTTATGGAAATCATTTAAAAGGGCTGATAATGCTGCAGCGGTTTCTTTTCTCAGGTAATGATCATGCCCGGTGCAGGATATGCCCTGTTTTTTAAGGTTAACAAACAGTTTGTGTTCGGACGGATTAAATCGTCCTGTTACATAATTAAAAACAGGAATCAGATAGATTCCTGTTTCTTTGGACATAAGGTTTGTACCCGCGATAATTAATACCACGGGTAGTGTTTTTTTTATAAGAATTTTAAACAAATAATTATCCTTGGATAATCAGTGTTCCATCTGACTGGTTGCCGGAGGATAAATTCCTTTTTTTCTTCTATAGATTGCTATTCCGAATCTGATACAACCGGCAAGGCAGACAAATCCTACTAATATACTGGCTATTACTATAGTGTTTCTGACCAGTAAATGGTATTCCCTCATGAAATCTACGATGGCCCTATCCATTAAATACCTCATAAATTTGGAAATGTTTTTATTTATTTAATGTCAGCATCGCAAGCAATAATGTCAATATAATTTCAATATGGAGGCTGAAATAATCGTTTTTTACTGTTGATAACTGTGCGGTTTTCCCTGTTTTTTGAATTTTTATATTATACCGGGGATAAACAGAATGACACGGGGCATTGCCCGGGGAACATCAGTAAAGGTTTACAAGGGGGATCTGATGGTCAGCATCGGTTTAACAACTACTTATGAAAAAATCGACGGACTTGCCTCGTCCTATATTGCCCGTGATTATGTGAATCCGTTTATTGAACAGGGCGCACTACCTGTTCTGATACCGGTTACTGATAATACTGCTGTTATTGACAGATATCTTGATCTGCTCGATGGAGTAGTGCTTACAGGCGGGGAGGATATTGATCCGCAGCTCTACGGTGAAGAGAATAAAGGCCTGTCCACTGATGTCTGCAGGGAACGTGATCTGGCAGAGATGTACATAATAAAAAAATCCCTTGAGAGAAAAATTCCCATATTGGGTATATGCAGGGGGTTCCAGATACTTAATGTTTTTTTCGGAGGGACCCTGTACCAGGATATACCATCACAGTTCGGGGATTCGGTTGTGCATCAGCACGCAATGGGCGAGCGGGAGGCTCTTCATCATGAAGTCAGCCTCAAACGGGGATCTTATATACGGCAGCTGTTCGGCGGGGAGCGTATAATGGTGAATTCAAGACACCACCAGGGGATTAAAATTCCAGGAAGCGGGCTGATTATTACTGCAAAATCGGATGATGGAATTGCCGAAGCCCTTGAGGTGACGGGAAGTAACGTTCTGGCAGTGCAGTGGCATCCTGAGAATATACTGGGAATCTGCCAGGAAAACAGAAAGCTTTTCAGTGATCTGGTTGATCGTGCGCGCAACCGGCAGAGGATATAATGAATTGAAGTTTTTTAAAGTGATTTTAAGTTTTAATTCTTTAACTGTTGTGTTTTAGTTAAAAACCCTGATTCGCATGCAGCGGGGCATGCATTTTATTTTGCGAAATAGTTAAGGAATTACGTCGGAAATAACTTTATTCATGTATATTGGTTCTGTGAGTCTATCGGTATTTACTGCGGTTTGCAGTTTAAAAGCCGGGTATAAGCATTTGAGATTTTTGAAGTCTTAAAACGAATGGAATAGCAATGGAGAGAATATTTTTTACAAGTAAAAGAAGAAACTTGAAGATACACGCGCAGCCTGATGATTCTTCATGCGGTCCTACTTGTCTTCATGCCATATACAGGTTTTACAATGACGCCATACCCCTTGAACGGGTTATACGCGAGGTTAAAACCCTTGAGGGGGGAGGTACACTTGCTGTTTTTCTCGGCTGCCATGCGCTTAAAAGAGGTTACAGGGCAACCATATATACGCTTAACCTTCAGGTCTTTGATCCGACGTGGTTTGCAAAACCGGTAGAATATATGGTTGAACGTCTGAAGTTAAGGTCACAGTCCAGGGAGGATTCCAGGTTGAGCGCTGCAGTTGAGGGTTATGTTGAGTTTATAGAAAAGGGAGGTGAGATCAGGTTCTGTGATATGTCGAGCAGGCTTATAAGAAAATATCTTGATAAGAACATACCGGTCATTTCGGGGTTAAGTTCCACCTTTTTATACAGGTCTATGCGCGAAGAAGCATCAAGCGGAATTGAGGATGATGTTATTGGCGATCCCGCGGGTCACTTTGTTGTGCTTGTCCGCTACGACAGGGTAAAAAAAAGGATACTACTCGCTGACCCGTACGAGGCAAATCCCCTGCACAATGAACAGTATTATTACATAAGTTCGGGAAGACTTATAAATTCCATTCTGCTGGGCATTGTTACTTATGATTCAAACCTGCTGATCATTGAGCCGGGTAATTAATATTATGGTGGTAAACAATGTCTAATTACATTGTGGTAAACAACAGGAAGAACTGGAAGTTCAACATTCCGGGCGTGGATGTTATTTCTGCGCGGGATTATCTTCTTGAAGAGGAGTTTATTAAAAAGAGGGGAGCAAGGGTTTTTAACCTTTGCAGGTCTTACCGGTACCAGTCAACAGGCTATTATGTTTCACTGCTTGCTTCAGCCAGGGGACACAGGGCATTCCCCGATATAAATGCTATCCAGGAGATGAAGGCGCCGCATGTAATAAGAGTCCTTGCCGAAGATCTTGACGGCGCTATACAGAAGAATCTTGCACATATACAGTCTGACACCTTTATATTGAGTATCTATTTCGGAAAGAATATATCAAAAAAATATGACAGGCTAAGCCTGCAGATTTACAACCTGTTTCAGGCGCCGCTGCTGCGCGTGTTTTTTTCAAAAAAGGGTGACAAGTGGAGGATACAGAACATTCAGCTTATTTCGGCAAATGATATACCGCCGGAACATCACGACTATGTAATAGATTTTGCGACGCAGTATTTTTCAAGGAACATATCGCGCGTTAAACGCAAGGTAAATGCACCTTACGATATGGCCATACTGCTGAACCTGGAGGAAAAGACTCCACCTTCAAATAAAAAAGCCATAGAGAAGTTTATACGCGCAGGGGAGAAAACCGGCTTCAACATGGAAATCATCGATAAGGATGATATGCACAGGCTGGCCGAGTTTGACGCTCTTTTTATCAGGGATACTACCAGCGTTAATCATTATACATTCAGATTTTCCCAGAGGGCCGAAGCCGAAGGCCTTGTTGTAATAGATGATCCTGAATCAATAATAAGATGTACCAACAAGGTCTACCTTGCCGAGCTTATGAACCATTATCATCTGCCGTCACCAAAAACCATGGTAATAAGCAGGGATACGCTTGAGTCGGTTGTAAAATGCATGGACCTTCCGCTTATTCTTAAGCAGCCTGACAGTTCATACTCACAGGGTGTACTGAAGGTGGAATCGCGTGATGAATATATCGAAAAAGTTCTTACACTGCTGGATAAATCAGACCTTGTAATTGCCCAGGAGTTTATGAAAACAGCCTACGACTGGCGCGTGGGAATTATTAACGGTGAACCGCTTTTTGCCAGCAGGTATTACATGGCCGAAAACCACTGGCAGATAATAAACTGGGAGAAAAAAAGTAAATCCCACCATCGCGAGGGGCGCGCAGAAACAGTTGGAATTGCAGATGCTCCTCAAAAAGTAATTGAGACAGCAATCAGGGCGGCAAAGTATATCGGCAGAGGACTATATGGTGTTGACCTTAAAATGGTAAACGGCAAATGTTATGTGATTGAGGTTAATGATAATCCCAGTATAGATTCGGGTTATGAGGACGCGGTGCTTAAAGACGGGCTTTACCTTAAAATTATGCAGGTTTTTCATGACAGGGTGCGCCAGTACAAGGAGATCAACGGTTTCTGAGCATTTTGCCCGCACTCCGCGCGTTCATGTATTTTTGTCTTTCGGTTTTTTCAAGCTTTTCAATTGAATACCGCAGCATGGTGCGGGGCATTACCGCCGCGTAATGGTCCAGAAATTTTCGCAGGACATTTATATCACGTTTACCTGCCTCGCGAAGCATCCAGCCTGTTGCCTTATGTATAAGGTCATGCTTGTGCCCCAGAAAGAATTCACACAGACGGATAGTATCTTCAAACTGCCGGTTTTTAATAAACCAGTATGTGCTTACAACGGCAATCCTCTGGTCCCAGAGGTAATCACGGGCTGCAAGGTCATACAGAATTTTACGGTCGAGGCCTGTAGTATAAAGGTGACGTCCGACGATTTTTTCGCAGGACAGGTCCACCAGGTCCCAGTTGTTTATATACTCAGTGTTCGCTGTATAGAAATGGAATATATGCCCGCGCACAGGTGCGTCGGATTTTGAGTATTTGTCGACAAGAATCATTAGCGCGGTCAGCCTGCATTCGTGAACAGGGTCTGTAAGCAGCAGTTTAAGTTCAGGCAGAGGCATTTGCATGAACCTGCGTGCAATGCTGCGTTGTGCCGGAACTTTTACACCGATAAAAATATCACCCTGGCCATACTCTCCTTTCCCGGTTTTAAAAAAACGGGAAAGATTTACAGCCTGTTCAGGGTCTGCCAGGCTGTGAAGAGCTTTTTTTACATCAGCTGCTTTCACAGGACGATTGTTAACTTACCATTTGATTGATTATTTCTGCTACGGATTTTACATCATGTATCAGGGCGCTTACCTGGCCTGCCCCTGCGGGTACAAGGCTGAAGTCTCCATTGTTCCATGCCTGTGAAGCGTTCTTAAGCTGAAATTCTTTTTTTATGTCAAAGTCCGGGGACTCGATTTTAGCCCTGAGTTCGGGTGTCAGAATTGCCCGCATCATCATGTTGTCAACGGGAAGCAGACTGGTGCCTCCATCTTCGCAGTTTACAATAAGTTCCTTCCACCTGTCATGAACAGGGCATTCTGAAGCAGCAAGGAACCTGGTGCCGATTTGTACACCCTGCGCGCCCAGAGCAAACGCAGCCCTGTATCCGCGTGAATCGGCTATTCCGCCTGCCGCAACAACCGGTACTTTGACGCTGTCGCATACCAGTGGAACAAGTATCATTGTGGATGATTCAGATCCGGTTGAACGCAGCCCTCCTGCTTCAGATCCGGCTGCGACTATTCCATCTGCACCTGCCTCGACTGCACTGATTGCATGTTTTACCGAAAGGAGTACATGCAGGCCTTTCATTCCGAGTTCGTGCAGCAGGGGATAGATCCTGCCCGGGAAGCCCACAGAAGTAGTTACGGCCCTGATGCCCGATTCTGCGAGTATGGGCAGTATCTGTTCGTTAAGCGGGTTGATGATCATTATATTTGCGCCAAATGGTTTATCTGTCAGCTTTTTTGTTTCGGTTATGAGCCTTTTAACTTCATCAATATCGCGTATAAATCCAAGGGCGAGCATTCCGTAACCCCCGGCATTGCTTATGGCTGCAATCAGTTCAGGGCTGTTAATAGCCCCGATTGGACCCTGGATAACAGGGTATCTGCATTTGAGAATATCTAATAATCCGGGCATAATAATTCCTCCTGAAACAATTATGCAACAAGTTTCATATATGTCAATATTTTTTAATTAAAAATGCAGGCCCGGCCCGGGATTAATCTGAAAAGAGGAAATTATGGAAAGATCAAGGTTGATCAATATACGCTGAAATGTTATTTGTTTGACAAATCCATTTAAGGGGATATAATTCTACATTCAATGTTAATTCCGTAAGCATTTTATGAAATAAAAATGTTCTATTGCTCCGCCACTGGAGGCTGGGGTATGAATTAAATCATAATATTACAGTAAAAGTATTTTCAGGAATTATTATTTTTTACTTTAATCATTGCTGTAATTGATTTGTCAGCACGTTGAGGTGTGAAAAGAGATGCAGAATCCTGCTAATAACAGAGAATCGGTCAGACTTGAGATGCTGTGTGAAGGTGAAATTGTCAGGATGCCCGGAACCGGCTTGAATAAAATCCACATAAGTGACAAATGGCAAAAAGCTGATGATAACCTGGTGGATGCCGAAAAGATGTGGAATAATAAAAGGTACTACGATGATGCCGGTGATTCGGGCGGTTTGAGGCATGGCAAAGATGACGGAACATTCTGCGAAATTGCAACTGAAAAAACCGGTCTCTACAGGTTGATGGCTTTTGATGATTATGACAGTTCCATGAACCCTGGAGAACCTGGAGTGATTTCAGGTGCAGGGGATTTGTACTTCTGGGCAAGATTCTACGGCCGCATGGAGATACACGGTGTAATATACGGTGGAACAAAGACTGTGGTAACAATTACGCACATGCAGAAG
>JAAYBQ010000200.1 GCA_012730035.1 Spirochaetota bacterium | reverse complement strand
TTCGCTTGCCGGGACATTACACCTGTAGAACTCCCGGATATGAGAGCAGCAGTTTTTATCCCTGCAATATTCATTTCTTTTTTTCTGAACATTTCATTGTATGGTGATGAATCTGTCAATACCGGCAGTGGCAGAATAGCTGAAAACAAGGCAGTAATTGTTGGCACAAACGGCGACGATAATGTTTCAAAGGATATCAGGGATACTGATATCCGCGACCTTACAAAAGAGAAACCGCAGAAGAAACCCCCTAAAAAAACTGTTTTAAATACCGGTAATAAGAAAGAAAAAAAACTTCCGGTCAAAAAGCCCTTAAAAACAGCTGAAAAAAATAAGACAGAGAATAAATCCGCAAAAAAAACTGGCACTTTAAAGAAAAAGTCTGACAGGAAGGCCGTTATACCCGGCCTGGCGAAGTCTGACGATAAACTGTTGACCCTGAGGGACATGGTGATTAATAACCGCATATTCGGGGTCAGAGCAGCCCTGAATAATCCCGAACGCCTCGCTGCCTATGATCTTGATAGAAGCCTGAAGAATGAAACCGGTAAAAGTACAACTCTGCTGATCGATGCTGTAACCAGGAATTTTACGGAAATGACCGACGTTTTACTGAGTGCGGGCGCAGATATAAATTATGTTTCTGCGGATTATGGGGCCGCGCTTCATGTTGCTGCAGCTGCAAATAATAATGACATGATAAAATTTCTGCTGCTTAAGGGGGCGGACATTAATGTCAGGGATAGCCGTGGCAATACTCCGCTCCTTGTGGCGCTTT
Source organism: Spirochaetota bacterium (assembly GCA_012730035.1). Taxonomy (GTDB): domain Bacteria; phylum Spirochaetota; class UBA4802; order UBA4802; family UBA5550; genus JAAYBQ01. The sequence goes on along the minus strand of JAAYBQ010000200.1, from coordinate 12,335 downwards.
TTTCGGGCAACTGTGAGTCGGCAAGGCTGCTTGTTATGAAGGGGGCTGATTCCTCGGCGGTGAACCTTGAGGGCTCCACTACAATTATCGGTGCAGTGACCGGCGGAAATATGGATTGTATTAAGCTGATTCTGGCACAGAACAGGCAGGATTTGAACAGGGCCGACAGCAGCGGCAATACGCCTCTATTTATAGCGATGAAGCGCAACGATGTTGTTCTGATGAGGCTGTTGCGTGATAAAGGCGCGTCCGATAAACGGGTTACCGTTGGTGATGTAACCTTTGGTGAATTAATTGAGGGGACATACATTGTAAGGGAATACGGCAGGGTTACATCGGATACACGCCGTTCTGCCGATGATACCACGGCTCCGTTCAGGTATAAATTATTCAGGGATGGTTCGGGGACTGTTGACATGGATGATCCGGTCCTTGCCGACTTAAAATTAAGGTGGCACGTCGAGGGTAACGCAGTTATAGTTGAAGAGCTTGATTCGAGGGGCTATGTTACTCTGAAATTTCGCTTTCTTTTTCTGCAGACTGAAGGTACGGTAATTTTTGAAAAGAGCGACGTTCAGTACGGCGATATTAATGCCTGCAGACGCGAGATAGTAAGATCGGGTCGTTGAGGACCACTTGTAAAACTTCACATTTTTCTCTGTTTCAAATCTAAAATTTAAATACTTCCATAAGTCGCTGCTTTGCAGAGAGGGTGTTGATTTTTTCTGTAAACTACGGTTTTAACCGGGGTCAGAGCATGTACCGGGGGTCAGAGCATGTTCCCGGGGGGCAGAGCATAAATAGATCCGCAAAATGTTTTGGATTGTAAGTGTTTTATATAAAAAAATATAATTTCAAAGGCGGTTTTTTGTTTAAAAAATTAATTTGAAAAAATTGTAAAAAAGTTACACAAAAAGTGGACTATTTCTATTCTGTTTGCGTTATTAAAGTATCTCGCAGGACCTTTAGCGGGTATACTGGGTAACATTCTATTAAATCAGCATAGCCTGCAGAGGATCATGCGTTAACTTTACAAAGCTGTTATAGCTGTGGAGTTTTTTATGGCGCTGGTAAGATGCAGAAAAAACAGTCATTCAATTATTATATCCTTCAGCAGCGACACCACTGTGAAGATTGCCTACAGGCTTAAAGCAGCCCTTCTCAGGATACTCAAGGAGCCTGTTGTACACTTCAGATTTGACCTCTCGCAGATTGTTGACACGGACATTACATTTATACAGTTGCTGATCTCATTCAGTAAAATGATTAATAACAATGAGCAGAGAATGAGCGTGATGATGTGCGCTGATGATTCGGCCTTTATGCAGACCTGCAATCTTTGCGGCATCGATATTCGTTCTATCCTGGAATTTGAAGGTTAGTTTATGGAGATTGATACTATTCGTGAAACTTTCAGGGATGAGGCCAGGGATCTTCTTAACCAGATGGAGATGCCTCTTATGGAGCTGGAGAATTCACCCGACAGTCCTGAGCTTATTAATTCTGTCTTCAGGGCACTGCATACCATAAAGGGTTCAGGCAGCATGTGCGGTTATTCCGACCTTGCAAGGTTTACCCATGACCTTGAGACGGTTTTTGACTGCATGAGAAATGGCGAGCTGAGAGCTGACAGCAGGATTATTAACCTTACGCTGAAGGCCAAGGATTGCATAAGGGCACTTCTTGATGAAACGGACACTGATGATGAGAGGGCCAGGAGAGAGGAACTTCTAAGTGAGCTTGAATCAATTACAAAAAACAGCACGTTGAAGGCTGCCTCTATCCATGCCGGTCATGATGAGGAGTCGGGTGACGCGGCTGTTCCACGGGATGATCATTTCAGGATTATTTTTATGCCGTCGCCTCTAATCCTGTCCAAAGGTATCAGGGTTGAGCCGCTTCTTGATCAGATGAAGGCCCTGGGTGAATGCCGTATCCGTGCCGATGTGAGTTCAATCCCCCCGCTTAACGAGCTTGTTCCGGAGATCTGCTACATGAACTGGATAGCTGAACTTGTGACCGACAGGGGCATACTCTCTATAAAAGATGTTTTTGTTTTTGCTGAGGATTACGCAGAAATTGTTATCAAGTACAACGAGGGCTTTCAGCTTAACAACGAGGTTTTCAGCAAAGATGAGCTTGCTGCTGCAATTACGCGCAGATTTGAACGCACAACGGTCAATGTTGAGCGCCGGGGCAGACCGGGCGAGGATAATGTAGTATTCGACAGGCGGAAGTCTGACCCGTCAACAATCCGCGTAAAAAATGAAAAGCTTGATACACTGGTTAATCTTGTTGGTGAACTGGTAACGCTGCAGGCCAGGCTGAACCAGGAGTCTTCGCAGGCGGGTCTCCCGGAATTTATTTCTATTTCAGAAAGCCTGGGGCGCCTTACCGGAGAGCTTAGAGACAATACCATGAGCATTCGCATGGTGCCGGTTGGTGAAATGTTCAATACCTTTCACAGGCTTGTACATGACCTTTCCGGCGGGCTTAACAAGAAGATAAAGCTGGTTACATCGGGCGGACAGACTGAGCTTGACAAGAACGTCATTGAGGAACTGAAGGACCCGCTTATGCACCTGATCCGCAATTCTGCTGACCACGGCATAGAGGATGTCGATTCAAGGATTTTATGCGGAAAGGAACCTGAAGGTGTGATAAGCATTGAGGCTGAACATTCAGGGGCTAATGTGGTTATACGCGTTTCTGACGACGGCGGCGGACTTAACCGTGACAGGATTAAAGAGAAGGCGATTGCGAAAAACCTGCTGTCGCCCGGCGATTACGATGACAGGCAGATTTTCAATATGATCTTTGAGCCGGGTTTTTCAACTGCGGCTGTTACTACGGACATATCGGGGCGCGGCGTGGGAATGGATGTTGTCAGGCGCAACATAGAGAAGCTAAGGGGTACAATAGATATTTCAAGTACTGAGGGTGCGGGTACAGAGGTGACTCTTGTCATACCGCTTACACTCTCTATTATTGACGGGTTCATGGTGGATATTGGTGCCAGTCTTTTTATTTTTAATCTTTCAAATGTGCGGGAGTGCCTGGACTTTAACGCGGAGAGCGGGGACGAAACGGAGAAGCAGTTCGTTATAAATATCCGGGGTGAAATTGTTCCATGCATAGACCTTAGAAAAATTTTCGGAATTAACAGAATGTGGAGTTCTTACCCGCAGATTGTTATTACGGAGATATCGGGTGAAAGGTTCGGGTTCCTTGTGGACAGGGTTATGGGCAAGTACCAGACCGTTGTTAAACCGCTGTCGCGCGGCAGCAGGAGCAGCGACATGATAGCTGGCGCGACCATTCTGGGGGACGGGAGCGTGGCCCTGATTCTTGATGCAAATGCAATAATAAGGCTAATGAGTGAACAGGCTGACAGCCTTTGAAAATAAATACAGGCAAATAAACAGAGGGGTGATCTTATGAATTTCGGATTAAGGACAAAACTACTTGTGACTTTTTTCATGGTTGCCGCGGTTACACTGGTGGTGGGCATGATAGGTATGTTCAGTACGGGGCGACTGGACAGCATGATGCAGACATTTTACCTGAATAATTTTGAGGGTGTGCGGCTTGCGGGTGAAATTGACAGCGGGGGGCTGAAGCTGAGAAACAATATTTTAAAGCACCTGAGTGTTTTTGACATGGAGCAGAAAATGGGGCAGGAGCGTGAAATTGAAGCTAATTATGAAGCCTACCTGAAGTCAATTGAGGAGTTCAGCAGGGCCTCGCGTTCGCAGAGAGAAAAGGAGCTTGCAAAGGTTGTAGCTGACAGTATTAAAGATTACAAGTCTAACGTTGATGTTATTTTACCCTATTCAAGAAAGAACATGACCAATGAAATTGACAATGTTGTGCGCATTGCGGCGGGGATCTTTACGGACAGGATAGCGCCGGCTGTAAAGGAGATAGTGGCGATAAACCAGAATAACGCCGTTACTGCATATACCGAAAGCGCGAACATTGCGCGGATGATAAATATTATCATGGTTGCGGCAATTATTATTTCAGTTGCTCTTTCAATAGTCATAGCCCTGTTGCTGACAAGGTCAATACTTGCCATAATAAACTCTATTGAACTTTCATCGAATAATGTGAGCGCTGGTACTGAACAGATATCCTCATCGTCAGAGGAGCTGTCGCAGGGGGCCAATGAACAGGCTGCCAGTGTTGAAGAGATCTCGTCTGCAATAGAGGAGATGACTGCAACAATAAGGCAGAACGCCGATAATGCCGGCCAGACCGAGAGTATCGCAACGAAGAGCGCACTTGATGCAAAAGAGAGCGGGGAGGCTGTGAACAAGACTCTCAGGGCAATGAAGGATATAGCGGAAAAGATTTCAATTATACAGGAGATTGCAAGGCAGACCAACCTGCTTTCTTTAAACGCATCGATTGAAGCGGCAAGGGCCGGAGAACACGGGCGGGGATTTGCCGTAGTGGCAAGCGAGGTGCAGAAGCTGGCAGAGAGAAGCCAGGTTGCTGCAGCGGAAATAGGTGAACTGTCAGGTTCCAGTGTTGAGATAGCCGAGAAGGCGGGCGATATGCTTGCGAAACTTGTTCCGGACATCCAGAAGACCGCCGGGCTGGTTGCTGAGATAAATGCTGCCAGCGGTGAACAGGCCAACGGCGCGCTGCAGATAAATACGGCGATCCAGCAGCTTAACAGTGTTGTTCAGCAGAATGCCTCGAGCGCGGAGGAGCTTGCCGCAACAGCAGAGGAGCTGGCTGCGCAGACTGCTTCGATGCAGGATGCCATTGTTCTTTTAAGGACGGGCGTACGCAGCAGTGGTGGAAGCGCGGATTTTGTGAACAGGGGGGACGGCAAAATGATGTACCGCGATCCGGGTACGCTTATAACCCGGGAGCTGCGGATGCCTGCAGCTGCGGTATACAATGGAAAAGGTAACGGCAACGGCAAGTCTCACCTTCTGCATGGCGCGCATTCCGGTGATTCTGTCGGTGTTGTGCTTAACATGGGCGATGCCGAGGATTCGGAATTTGAGCGGACAAACTGACGGGGGTGCAGCATGAACAATATTGAGAATAAAACTGGTGCCCAGTACCTTTCTTTTATGCTTGATGGCAAAATTTTTGCATTTGACGTGCTGAAGACTAGAGAGGTGCTGTCGTATACAAGGATTACAGAGATTCCATGCACACCTGATTACGTTGCGGGTGTGCTTAACCTGCGCGGCAGCGTGGTTACGGTTATGGATTTCCGCAGAAAATTCAACATGGGCGAAACATTGATTACGCCTGACAGCGCGATCATTATAGTCGAAGCAAATTATGAAGATGAGATGGTTGTTGTGGGCGCTCTTGTTGATGCGGTTAAAGGTGTACTCAGGTTTGACAGCAGCGGGATTGAGCCGCCGCCGAAGGTGGGCATGAAGCTGAGCGCCGAACTGATAAACGGCATAGGCAGGATGGATGATGAATTTGTAGTTATTCTTAACGTGGACAGAGTTTTCTCTGAGGATGATATTAACCTCGCAAGGGAGAATGTCGAAGTACCTGATTACACGGCCGGAGAGTCTATGGGGGATGATCCCGCCGGGCAGGCGGTTGCAGCAGTTTAGGATTACGGTGTAATCTATGGATGGCCTTGATATAAGAATGAGCGAGTCCGAGAGGAACGACATCAGTTCTTTCATAGAGGGTGAGTTCGGAATAAAGATGCCCCCTGTAAAAAAGATAATGCTCACGAGCAGGCTGGCAAAACGCCTGAAGGCTCTGGGCCTTGGAAGTTACAGCGAGTATTACAGATATATTCGTTCTGTGGAGGGTATGAAGGGGGAGCTTTTTATATTCACAGACCTTGTTTCAACGCACGAAACAGGATTTTTCAGGGAGCCGCAGCATTTTGATTACCTCGTTTCTTCTGTCCTGCCGGAGTTGGCTGATTTGAACGGTGCCGGCATACGCCGTCCCTTGAGTGTTCTGAGTGCGGCATGTTCAACGGGTGAAGAGGCATATACTATTGCCATTATGTGCGGTGAATATGGCAGGAACTGCGGGTCTACCTGTCTCTACAGAATTACAGGAACGGATATTTCGGCACGGGTTGTTCAGGACGCGGCACGGGGAATGTACAGGGAGTCAAGGGTGACAAATGTGCCTGTTCACATCAGGAGGAGATATTTTATGGAGGGGAAGGGGGCAAAGGCAGGGCTGGTAAGGATTGTTCCCGAGCTCCGGGCCTGCACGGAATTTTTTACCATGAACCTGATGGACAGCACGTACCCCTTTACGGGGAAATTTGATATTATATTCTGCCGCAATGCCCTTATATATTTTGACCGTGAAAACCAGGAGAAGATACTTCAGAGACTTGCCCGCTTTCTGAAAAAGGGGGGCTACATGTTTATAGGGCACTCGGAAACTATGGCCGGCTATGATGTTCCGGTGCGATGCGTTGATCCCACTGTGTACAGGAAAATCTGAAGATGAATCCGCTGGATAAGTATGACAGGTATTATTTTCTGCATCCGGGACAGTTGCTTATAACAAAAGATCCGGTGCCGGTTGTGACAATACTGGGCTCGTGCATCGCTGTAACGATCTACTCGCCGCATACGGGCCTGTCCGGAATATTCCACGCCATGCTCCCTGAACACAGGATTAAAAAAAATATAATTGCGGGGCACCCGCCGGTATCACCGGACCCTGAGTATGTTGACTTCGCGTTCTATTACCTGAAGCACAGGTTCGGCGAATCTGGCATAAGCCTGTGTAATACCAGCATGATGCTTTTTGGCGGAAGTGACGTACTGAGGACGGTTAATCCTTCGAAGAACGGAACCGTCGGCAGGCAGAACATACTGATGGCAAGAAAGATAATCGACAGGGAGTTGATAACTCTTGCATGCGAGGACACCGGAGGCAATAACGGCAGAAAGATAGTCTATCTGCCTCATGAGGGTAAGGCCTATGTCCATTACCTTGATAATGCCGCAGGGATTTTTGAATAAGCATGCAGGTGAAGAGAAAGATACGCGTACTGGTGGTTGATGATTCTGCGGTTGTGCGGCAGACTATAAGTGCTATTCTTTCGGAAGAGAATGATATCGAGGTTACGGGCACCGCATCGGACCCGTTTTACGCAGCGGAGAAGATATCCAGGGAGGTGCCCGATGTTATTATACTGGACCTTGAGATGCCGCGGATGGACGGCCTGACATTTCTGCATAAAATTATGACACAGCACCCCGTACCTGTAATTATCTGTTCAAGCCTCGCGGAGAGGGGGTCGGACTCTGCGTTGAAGGCCCTGTCGTGCGGCGCAGTTGAGGTTATTACCAAACCGAAAACGGCTACAAGGGAATTCCTCGAGGAATCGAGAATCATGATAACAGACACTGTGCGGGCCGCGGCAAATTCGAGGATCGGAAAAAGATCACCGCTTTGTTCACTTGAAGTCAATCCTAAACTTACAGCCGATGCCGTAATCCCACGGGTAAAGAGGCCCGTGCTTTCAGAAACAACTGAAAAGGTAATTGCCGTTGGAGCTTCAACCGGCGGTACGGAGGCACTCACTGAATTTCTGCGCGGCCTGCCGCTCGATATTGCGGGCCTGGTGATTGTGCAGCACATGCCCGAAAATTTTACAAGGGCATTTGCCGAACGGCTGGACCGGATATGCGGCATCAAGGTTAAGGAGGCTAAAAACGGAGAGAGCGTGCTGAGGGGGCAGGCCCTGATTGCGCCGGGGAACAGACATACACTTCTTAAGCGTGCCGGCGCACAGTACTATGTGGAGGTAAAGGAAGGTCCGCTTGTAACACGGCACAGGCCATCGGTAGATGTGCTCTTCAGGTCAACGGCATATTACGCGGGGAGCAATGCAATAGGGGTGATCATGACAGGTATGGGTGACGATGGAGCCAGGGGCATGAAGGAGATGAAGGATGCCGGCGCATATACAATTGCCCAGGACGAGGAATCGTGCGTTGTATTTGGAATGCCCAGGGAGGCAATAAGGCTTGATGCGGTTGACACGGTGCTGCCGCTTTCAAAAATTTCTGCAGCAGTATGCACCGTGTCAAGGGGGATGTAGCCGTACCGGTGTAGCGAAAAGGCCCGGAAGCGCAAGGAAAGAGCAGAATGACCGGGCAGAAACATGCTGACGGCACTACCTTTAAAACGTTCGATGATTAAGGGTGAAAAATTTTTAATGTAACCGGTATATTTTTTTGCATACAAATTACATGCCTGTGTATATTTAGATCATATACATGGTGCCGTCATTTCTGATGGTATAAAAATTTAAAGAGGTAGTATAATGAAGAATTTTTTCAAAGCTATAATAGCTCTGATTGCGGGGCTGATGTTATCTTCGTGCGGTTACAATACAATGCAGGCGAACGAGGAGGAGGTCTTTGCAGCCTGGGGTGATGTGGAGGCCGCGTACCAGAGAAGGCTGGACCTTATACCCAATCTTGTTGAAGTGGTAAAGGGTTATGCAAAGCATGAAAAAGACACGCTCACTGCAGTAACAGAGGCAAGGGCAAAGGTGGGATCCATACAGATGACTAAGGACCTGGTAAATGATCCGCAGGCGTTCCAGAAGTTCCAGGCCGCGCAGGGTGAACTGACAAGTTCGATCGCAAGACTGATGGTGGTTGTTGAGAGGTATCCGGACCTGAAGGCGAACCAGAATTTTACCGACCTTCAGCACCAGCTTGAGGGAACTGAAAACCGCATAAACGTGGCGCGCGTAAGGTACAACCAGGCAGTGCAGAAGTTCAACACATCGATAAGGACGTTCCCCAACAGCCTGACAAACAGACTGCTGCTTCACCTTGACAGGAAGGAGCCGTTTAAGGCGCAGGAGGGAGCATCTAACGCCCCGAAGGTGAACTTTCAGTGAAAAGGTTTATCGCAGCAATAATACCGGCGCTTATACTCCTTGCGCCGGTGCAGCTTGCGGCTCTTGACCTGCCCGCACTGCAGGGCTACGTGAACGATTACGGTGACATGATCTCACCGGAGGCGGAGTCCAGGCTTGAGGCTGAACTGAAGGCCTTTGAAGTGAGTGATTCAACACAGGTGGTAATACTGACCGTAAAATCGCTTGAAGGGGAGGCGCTCGAGGATTATACCATACGCGTTGCTGAAAAATGGAAGCCAGGCCAGTCGAAGAAGGATAACGGTGTTATCTTTTTTGCGTCAAGGGATGATCGTGTTATGCGGATCGAGGTTGGCCGCGGACTTGAAGGGGTTCTTACGGACCTGCTCTCGGGACGCATACTGGATAATATAGTAAGGCCCCGATTCAGGGCCGGCGATTTTGACGGCGGCTTTGAGGAGGGTACATCTGCAATTGTCAGCGCTGTGAGAGGTGAATTCAAAAACGGGAACGTGCCCGGTTCAGAGAGGCGCAGGGGTGGCGAAAATCCCCTGTTTGTATTTTTCTTTATGGGGATGATTTTTATTTCATCGATCGCACGGAAGTTTTCAAAAATTGCCGGCAGCACGATTGGGGCAGTTGCCATGCCGCTGATGGTCTATTTTCTGCTGTTTCCCATTGGTATAGCCGGAATTATTATTTCTGCAATTATTGGATCGCTTCTTCCGTTTTTTGCCCCGATTTTTATTTCGGGCGGAGGTTCGGGCGGCAGCTGGAGCAGCGGAGGCGGCGGAGGTTTTGGCGGAGGATTTTCGGGCGGCGGCGGAAGTTTTGGCGGAGGAGGAGCATCTGGAGGATGGTGATGAACAGGGGAGCTGACAGTTTTTTTACGGATGAAGAAAAGAGAAGAATAGAGTCCACAATCGCGGATGCCGAGTTGCGTACATCGGGAGAGATTGTTGCCATGGTTGTTGAGCGCAGCGATAAATACAGGGACATAGATGTCTTTGTATCAATGCTTGTGTCCGCATGTTTTGCCGTACTGCCTGCCGAGGCGGCCTATATTAACGCAACGGAGATACTCGGGAGAATAATACCATCGATGAGCTGGATGTCGGGCATTCCCGATAATACCAGGTTTATGACAGGGCTTTTTGCCTTTCTATTTGTGACCATGCTGCTGTATATTCCGGTAAAATTTATTATTGGTTTTTTCCCGGGGCTGCGCAGGTTCTTTATATCTTTAAACAGGCGCGACAACGAGGTAAGGGAGAAGGCGCTCTCGGAGTTCAGGGAACAGGGGCTGGACAAAACAAGGGATGCAACGGGCATTCTGTTTTTAATTTCTCTTTTCGAGAGAAGGGTTTACGTGCTTGCTGACCACGGCATATATGAAAAGGTGAAACAGGAGAGGCTGGACCTGTACGCGCGCAGCGTGAGCGCCGGGCTTGCAAAGCATAAAGGTGCTGACGCACTCTGCGAAGCCGTAAAGAATGCTGGGGATGAGCTTGCCAGGCATTTTCCGCGTAAGCCTGACGATGCTAACGAGCTCCCGGACAGGGTTCTGGGGAAATGAAGCGCGCATGCAGGGGGGACTTATGAAGAAATTTTTATTTATACTGGTTATTTTTTTTCCCCTTTACGCATGGTCCGGCGAGGCGGTTTTACCCCCTTTGACCGGGCCTGTTGTGGATACCACTTCTACACTTAAGCCTGAACAGATAAAGGTGCTCTCTGCGAAGTCCCTGGCGCTGCAGGGTGAAAAGGGTGCGCAGGTTGTTATCTGCATGGTTAAGAGTACAATGCCGCTTCCCATTGAGGATTACGGGATAAGGCTTGCTGAAAAATGGAAGATCGGCAGGGCAGGGGCTGATGACGGAGTAATAATTATTGTGGCGCTCGATGACAGAAAGATGCGCATTGAAGTCGGTTATGGCCTGGAAGGGGTAATCACTGACCTTAAGGCTGGAAGGATTATTGACCTTTTGATGGCCCCGGAATTCAGGCGTGGTAATTTTTACGGAGGTCTTTTGAGCGCCATGGGTGCTGTTGATGAACTGGTCAGGGGCGGTGAACCCGCAGTGTTCAGGGCGTATGACGCTGCGGCTGAACAGGAGAGAATTGCGGACCTGAAAAGCAATATAGCTGTTGGAATTTTTATCGCGGCATTTTTTATATTTATAATACTTATGTTTAAAACCAATTTTCCCGTTTCACTGGCAGTGACTTATGTTTTGCATTACGCGGGTCTGCACCTGATCAAATCGGACAGACCGTTAGAGACTGCGTTTTGTGCCCTCTTTATAATGTTTTTTTATGCGATTGTCGGGGCTATCGCAAAATATGGCAGTAACAGCCTGGGATCGTCATCGTCATCGTATTCATCATCTTCGAGCAGTTACTCTTCTTCGTCTTCGTCATATTCAGGGTCCTCGTCATCATCGTCATCCTCTTCATCGTACAGCGGGGGCGGGGGAAGTTTTGGCGGAGGAGGGGCTTCGGGCAGCTGGTAATTATGCGGCTTTTTTGGCCACGGCAGCAGGGCATTTATTGCAAATTCAGGCGCGAATTATTTTTTTTTGCTCCAGTAATTGTTATCTTTGAGGCATCTGGAGGTTTGATATGAACAGAGAGAGTGCATGGTATAAAAAGAACAGCCTGAGGTTTACAGCCGGTGGTTTTGCCATTTTTGTTATCTTCCAGGTTTGCGATCTGATTATTCACAGGTTTATTCTATGGAGCAGTTTTTCATCACTTGCCAGTATCTGCAGGCCCGACCTGATGTCTTACATGTGGATTATGTGCGCGGGCAGCCTGCTATTCTCATTCCTGATGATGTATATTTTTATCAAGGGTTATGAGGACAGGGGAGTTCTGGAGGGTGTAAGATTCGGGCTGCTGCTTGGAACTGTCACCGCGGGTATGGCTGCATTGTATCAATATGTTCTTTACCCTGTGCCATTTTACCTGGCGCTGCAGTGGTTCGGGCTGCAGCTGGTCAAGTTTGTTCTGGCGGGGATTGCCGCGGGCGCAATTTACCGGCCTATGCCGGAGGATGACAGGGATGAAGATCAGGAGGATATGGATATTGTGTAGGTGACGCCAATTGGCCAGCCGGCTGACCAATTGGCCGCATAACGCATAACGGAGGGTGCCGGGTGTGTTATGCGGGGATGTAAAGGCTGCAGTGAGTGATCTCACGGGAAAGGTTCGGGGCTGTGCGTCAGGGATGCGCAGGGCCTGGCCCGAAGGGCTGAAGCGCAGCGGAACCCGGAGCAGCCCGGCCCTTCGCGGAACCTTAGCGGCGCATGGCAGGGGGAGGTCTTTTTATGTCCTTGTGTATAAACTGAGCCCTTTTGTCAATACACGATTTTAAAAGTATTTGGTGGATTCCCCTTTTTATGCTGCTTTTTCCTTCAACGAATACTTAAAGGCTGAATAATACATCTCATCAGGTGTCGCATATTCA
>JAAYBQ010000199.1 GCA_012730035.1 Spirochaetota bacterium | reverse complement strand
AGCAGTTATAACAGATGATGGAGGTGCACCAGTAATAAACAGTGGCGATGAAGGTGATATCGATATTGATGCCGGTACAAGCAACGAAGCCGATAAGTACAGGTTCAAAGGCATGGTAAACGTCGGTGTGGGCTTTGGGCCTGTATTTGTTGATGTTCCGATTACATTCTACCTGGACAATGGTTATGCTGTTGGTTTAAGCGCAGGTATAGTCTGGTAGGTTTTCCCTTACAGGAAGTATTAAAAAAGCCCCGCAAGGGGCTTTTTAATACTTCAGAGTGCTCTTTATTGGTAATAGTGCTCTGAGCAGCGTTGAGACCAACACCTTCCGCACCCAATTACTGTATTCCGGTACTTTTTATCCGGAATAGGGAGAAACTCTTGACATTTTTTTGCATCATATAAACTTGTTTTTGAAAAGGGGCTCTGAGCCCTGATTTTAAAATCCGGAGGAAACAAATGGCATACAAAATCAATAAAGATTCATGCACAAACTGCGGCGCGTGCGAATCAGAATGCCCTGTAGAAGCAATTAAAGAGAAGGATGGAGCGCGTGTTATCGATCCTGATACTTGTATCGATTGCGGTTCATGCGAAAGCGTATGTCCTGCTGACGCGATTTCCGCTTCTTAACAGCAGCACTTTATTCAATAAAAAAGGCGCGTCCGTGACGCGCCTTTTTTATTGAATTTACGCCCGCCTAATATCTGTCCAGTTTGGCCCAGAACATCCGCAGTATGGCCGGGAGCGATGCTATAACAGGTATAAGTGTGCCGGCGATAAGAACTGTTGATGCGAATGAGGTCTTTATTTCCAGCGACAGCTTAAGGCCGGGGATCGTAAGCGCCTGCGAAACATAATCCCTGGCGAACGAAACCGCGCATATACCAGCAAGGGATGCAAGAAATCCCATGGCTGCGAATTTAACAAGTATTGTAAAGGCAATGAATAGTTTGGATGCGCCCAGTGCGCGCATTATTCTGTAATAGTCGATCCTGCTCCAGACGGCTGTAACTGAACATAGCGCAGTTGATACAATCGCGAGAACCGTGATAAGGCTTACCATGAGCGCTATAAATGTATTTACGGTGCTCTTAAGTCTTACTATCTCTGCTGAAAGGCTTTCTCCGGTTTCTATTGTATAGCCCATGTTTTTAATCTGCTTTTTTATGCCCTCTATGTACTTGTGGTCCTTTGCTTTTACAATGGCAAACATGTACCTGCCCTTCTGCCCGAACTTTTTGTTTATCTCTTCAGCGGCAGTCAGGGGGATTACAAGTCCCGTAATGTTTATACCGCTGGTATAGCCGGCAACAACAGAGGATGAATCGAAGGCGTCGTTCAGCCTGGACACGCTCGATTTGCCGAATGAAACCCTGAACTTGAGTCCTGCAAGTTTTTCAGGAACAATTTCGGGCAGGTTATTTGCGGCTGCAAGCCCGTTGTTGTATGAATCAATAAGTCCCTTGGGTACAAGCACGGGTATACCCTTCTCGTGGTTCCCCGTTTTCCAGGCATTGCGCATCTCGGCTGTTTTCAGTTCTTTTTCGACAAAAGCGTAGCTGGCCCCCGCGAAAATCAGGTCAGTGTTGTACTGGAATGACCAGAAGTATATAGTGGCTGACGAGGGGATGGTCAGTGCAAGTATGGGATCGACGCTCCCGACACCTTTTATTGCTCTGAGCCGTTTTACAGCCCCGGTATCGATTACTTTTCCAGCTACAGGAGAAAAGAGGAACAGGCTGCGTGTTTCACCCGGTTTTACCTTTATTTCGTCCGGAGGGATTGCAGAGGCAAATCTGTTGCTTATGTAGCTGTTGAAATTATCAGACAGTATGTTGAATGATATTATTGCTGATGCCGAGAGCAGTATTACGCAGAATACCACGAAGGATATGAATCTCGATCCTGCCATCTCTTTCAGCGTAAGGTATATTTTGCTTATCATTTTATCAGCCTCAATACGCCGTTTTCCATTGTGTAGGTCCTGTCGGCATGTTTAAGCATGTAATCCTTGTGTGTCACAATAAGTATGGATTTTCCCTCATCGCGGAGCATCTCGAGCAGTTTAAATATTTCCTGTGATTTGGCAGTGTCAAGGTTCGCGTCGGGTTCGTCTGCAAGTATCAGTGAGGGCCTGTTTACTATGGCCCGTGATATTGCCACGCGCTGCTTCTGTCCGCCCGAAAGCAGCCCGGTGCGGGTATTGACATATTCCGACATGCCTGTGCGGCCCAGTATCTCGAGGGCATATTCCCGCACCGGGCTGCCTGCATTTCCTTTTATGCGTGCGGGCATCATCAGGTTTGAGATAACCGATTCATCCTCAAGAAGCCGGAATGTCTGGAAAATCTGGCCTATTTCGCGGTTGCGCAGGCGCGACATGAACATGTCTGACCGGTAGCGGATCCTTTTTCCCTTAAGAATAATATGTCCGTCGTCCGGTCTGGTTATGCCTGTGATGATATTCAGCAGCGTTGACTTGCCGCAGCCGGACTTGCCTGTGATCGCGACGATCTCGCCCTCATTAAGCTCCAGAGAGAGGCCGTTTATAACTGTTATCCTGTTCCCGGCTATGCTGAAATGTTTGTGTATCCCGTTCAGGGAGAGTATGCTTTTTTTTTCTACTCCGACAGGAGCTTTCCTGCTACGGCCCATCGTTCCCTCTCAACTTCGTCGAATACAATGTAAGTCGTTTCAGGTTTTTTGTCCGCAATATCCTGAAGTGCGGATGTTATCCGTTCTGCGATTTTAGTGCGCTGTTCTGCGGTCAGCGGACCCGCGACCTGTACTTTTACGTAAGGCATTTATGCTCCTTTGCCCGATGAGAAGGGCAGTGATATCATTAGATTTACTTTTATCAGAGGGTCCTTTTTTATGTCAGAATGATCAAGTATATTTTCAGCAAAAATTTCGCCGCCATGGCGTGTAATTATTTTTTCAACGAATGTAAGTCCAATTCCGAAATCGAGCGAATTGTATTTTTCATAAACCAGCCGTGATATCCGGTAAAAAGGCTCAAACACTATTTTTTCATATTCAGGCGGTATGCCCAGTACTCCGTCACCGGTTTTAACGGGATCATTTATCATGGAAATGCGAAGTGTGTTGTTGTGTGCGTATATCAATATGTATATGTTGGTTGCAGGCCTGGAGAATTTAAGGGCATTGAGAAGAAGCTCTGATATTGCCTCGGAAAAATACTGCGAGTTGATGTTTATATGGATATCATTGAGCGCGTTTGTATATTCATTAAGTATTACACGGTTTTCGTTCAGCTCTATAAGCTGACGGTTTTTGCTGATTATGCCCTTGATTATGGTGTAAAGTTCGCGCATGCTTTTATGCTCAAGTTCAATATTGTTTGATATTATCCAGTCGATCCCCGCAAAAATTTTGAAACAGTCCTGAGCGATCTTTACGTTTTTCATGGCCTCGGTAAAAAGAGTCTGGTCAACAAGAAGCTTGTTGTCTTCTTTAGGTTTGGATGTCCTTGATATCATCTCCATGAAGGTGATGAGTGTTCCGAAACCCGCGCCCTGGGTAAAACTGTTGTTAATGTTGTGGAATATGGACTTGTCGGTTCTTGAAACATTCCGGCTGAGCATTTTCTCTTTCCAGGTCTGCCAGTCCATGTCCTTGTCGATAGATTCGGCAGATGATCCGTGAAGCGCCTTTTTCATTCTCTCAAGGTCCAGTTCGTCATGTTTCTGCTGCGTAATGTTTTCGGCATTCACCACGTAGTGGACGGTTTTGCCTTCGGAATCGCGCATCCTGGTGATAGTGGCATTAAGGTAGTAGAGACTGTTCTCCCTGGATAAATTGTAGAATTCACCCTTCCACGAGTCCTTACCCCTGAGGTGATTTAAAAAGTCGGCCTCGGGCAGAATCGGGTTGGGGATCTTTGCAATGTTTATTCCGATGAGTTCGCTTTTCGGGTAACCGCTGAGTTCTGAGAATGAATTGTTGACATAGGTTACCACCCCCGTGCTGTCAATGATAAGAATGCAGCTGGGACTCTGTTCCACCAGGTCAATAAGGATGGTGTTTTTCTGTTCTATGGAGTTGCGTTTTTCGATCTCTTCAAGCAGCGTGGTGTTTGCGTTCTGAAGTTCACCGGTCCTTTCGCGCACGGTCTCTTCAAGCGTGCTAAGTTTTGAGTGGATCCGGAATTCCCTGTTTTTTCTGTCCGAAATGTCGCGTACCAGCACAAGCAGTGCGGGGCTTGATGTTTTTATTATCCTTGATTCGTAGAATATCTTTGTTTCGCCCTCATGGTTTATGTGTTCAAAAACCTGCACCTGCCGGGTATCAATCGCCCTTGTAATAAACTCTATCGCCTGTTTGCGCGTGTCAGGGGACCATAGCCTTTTTAATATGGCTGCGTCTTTTTCGGTCAGTGGTGAACCGTCACTTTTTATTTCAAAGATGCTGTCGGGTATGGCATCAATTATAATCCTGCGGTTCTCTTCACTTTCGCGCAGCCTGCTCTCCATTTCAAATTTGAAGAGGGCCATCTCTATTGTTGATGTAAGGCTCTGCGCGTTAAAGGGCTTCACAATGTAGTTCATGGGCATGGAGCGTTTGGCCCTCTCGAATGTGGGTCCGTCCGTTCCCGCGGTTATGTAGATAAAGGGAATATTGTATGTGTTAAATATTTTTTCTGCAGTCTGTATGCCGTCAAGTTCACCTGGCAGTGAAATATCCATTAGTACAAGGTCCGGCCTGCTTTCACTGATTGCCCTGAAGGCATCTTCCCCTGTTTCGACGACCTCGGCTACATTATAACCTGATTTGAGAAGAAGTTTTTTCAGTATAAGGCCCGATGGTTTATCATCTTCAACTACAAGGATGTCGGCCATGTTTATATAAGCTCCAGAAACGGGATTAATATTGCAGATTCCCGTTTATTAAAGAATTTTACTTGAACTTGATAGTTTACTGATGTAAAAAAGTAAACAAGCAATTAAATTTTAATATCATAAATTATCTGGTTTTTTCCAATATTTTTTGATGTAAATATTAAATTTTTTTCAGTGTAAAGCCCCTGGCTGCTCTGTAAATACAATGCTCTAATTTATCCCTCTTCGAAAGAGCCCGGGGGTTGAAAATATAGTGACGACAGTCAAAATTATTTTCAGGAGTATTTAATTAGTTTACTTAACCGGCTGATAAAACAGCTGTTTAAGCATCATGTAAAACGCGCGGGGCACTTTTTTTTATCTGTAATCGGTATTTTATTGTAATTACAGATTTGCTCAGATTGGATATTTACAGAAAGCTGTTTAACGCAACATGATAAAATTATAAATGACTACCGGTAATGATAAATGGAAGACCTGATTGTAAACAGCAAAATCACCGCGGAGCTTAAGAAGATATCACCTTTTGTTGATTTTAACACGATCAGCAGGATAATCAACAAGCTGACTGATTATGCTGAAATGCTGACTGAAGGTAAGCTTGCGGGCATTGTAAACTATAACTACAGGCTGAACAGTTCACAATCGAACATGATAATAGACCTGCTTGTTGAACTGCAGGCGCTCTCCAGGGTTTACAACATTGCCCACAAGGGTAAGCGGGACCTTGAGGTTGAATATATCTCAAATATCTTTTCAGACATAAATAATCCTGCATCTATTTCATCATATATAAGCATGAGGAATATTCTCGAGAACAGGCTTAATCACCAGATACAGCAGTATAACATGAACATGAACAAGAGCAATACAACGCTCTCTATACCTCTTAACGAGCTGCACGGCCACGTAAAGACATACAGGGACATGTCAAGCAACAGCGTTACAATATCGAGCAAGGTTCAGCATGGTTTTATTACAGCCTCACTGCACGATGCCTATGTAATTATAATGAACAGGGATGACTGGTGGGACGACAAGACATACATAAAATATTTCTTTAACGAGGAGGATTCCGAGAAGCGGCACCTGTCACTTATTACCAGGGCCAGAAGGCTTACATTGCGTGAAATTGAGGGTAACGTAAAGGCGATCATTAACTATTTCATGGAACTCTACTCTGCAAAGACAAGGGCTGTGCAGGAACAGGTGTCCGAGGCCATGTCATCCGGCCCGGTCATTGTTGATGCGGGAAGGGATCAGGGTTCGGGTGATTATGGAGTAAACGTCCGTTTTTCTGACAGGATACTCATGACGCCTTTCGGTAAGCAGTATGGTTCAAAAATCGACTCGATCATCGATTCATGCTTTTCGAAGGAGGAGTATGAGGCTTCTGGAATTCCGGGCGAAGATGATGTGTCAAGGATGGTAGTTGCGCTTTACCAGGTTTACAAGGCGTTACCCGGATCTCTTGGCATAAGGCAGAACAGGGACATGATCATGCTGCTGGTGCAGCACCTGCTTAACCAGGAGTACGGGATAAAGCAGTTTGCCGAAAAGTATCTTTATACCGACAGGAAGATCAGCTTCAGCAGGTTTTACGCTGATATAAAAAATGACCTTGAGGAATTTCTTACCAGGATTTTTACAGATTATTTTGAGGAGAAGTTCAGTTCTGTTTTCAGAATTATAAGAAGCCTTGACATGAAGCAGTATGCCTGCGCTTTTATCATAAAAAGAATTTACCTTAAATGCGGCGAAAACCTGAACACTTTCGGATTTTTTATTATTAAGGCTATATCAAAATACGGGAAGATTAAAGTTGTATAGAAAAAAATATATTAAAATATCTGCCGCTGCCCTAAACGGAGGGGGCCTCGTCAATGAATACATCATTGCCGGTAAAATAACCATGTCCGCAGATGAAGGTAATACTGAAGGTGGTATTAAGCTCGACGAGAGGCAGAAGCTTAAAGAGCCCGAAATGTACAGGGTTATTCTTCATAATGACCACTATACCACCATGGATTTTGTTGTCGAGGTGCTGGTTACGGTTTTTCACATGCCCAGCGCAAAGGCCACGCAGGTTATGCTTGATGTGCACAGAAAGGGAATAGGGGTTTGTGGAGTCTACACCTATGATATTGCTGTAACAAAAGTTGAACAGGTTCATCAAATGGCCAAGGACAGGGAATACCCCCTGCGGTGTTCTTTCGAAAAGGCCTGATTGATTCTGAAAATAATAAAGGTGATATATGGAGTTGAATCCGGTTTTAAATGATGTTCTGATGGCTGCTTTTAACGAGGCAAAGAACAGAAAACATGAATATATAACGCCCGAGCATATCCTGTATGCCTCGCTCTTTTTTGATGAGGGTAAGAGCATAATAGAGGGTGCCGGCGGAAATAGTAAAAAGCTTAAAAAGCATATAGAGGATTTTTTCAGTGAGAAGATGGAGGAGGTCGAGCTTGATGAGCCCAGGCAGTCTGCAGGCTTCCAGAATGTGATGGAGAGGGCCATCTGGCACACTGCATCGGCCCAGAAGAATACACTGGATCTGGGCGATGTCTATGTTTCGATTCTTGACGAGGATGAATCGTTCGCTGCCTATTTTATGGGGCTTGAGGGAATTTCAAGGTATGAACTGCTGAAGTATATTTCGCACAATGTGTCTGTTATGCCCGATGAACCTTACGAAGAGGAGATTCTTGAAGAGGGTTCCGATGAAAAGAAAAAGCAGTCAAAGACGAATGTCATAGAGGCGTTTACGGTTGAACTGACCGAAAAGGCTCGCAGGGGCGAGGTTGATCCCCTTATAGGACGTGAGGATATACTCGAGCGGACAATACAGGTACTCTGCAGAAGGACAAAGAACAACCCTGTTCATGTTGGCGATCCTGGAGTGGGAAAGACCGCTATCACAGAGGGCCTGGCACAGCGTATTGCTGACGGCAATGTTCCGGACAAGCTTAAGGGCCTTAAAATTTATTCCCTTGATATCGGTTCGTTGCTGGCGGGTACCAAGTTCAGGGGTGATTTTGAGGATCGCATGAAAAAAGTGATCCATGAACTTAAGAAGATGAATGACGTTATTCTGTTTATTGACGAGATCCACAATGTTGTGGGTGCCGGCGCGGTCTCTGGCGGTTCAATGGACGCTTCAAACATGCTCAAGCCGGTGCTTTCGTCCGGTGATATAAAATGCATTGGATCAACAACATACGAGGAATACAAAAAATATTTTGACAAGGACCGCGCCCTGTCCCGCAGGTTCCAGAAGATCGAGATACCAGAGCCTTCCATTGACGATACGGTAGAGATACTTAAAGGGCTCAGGGAGCGTTACGAGCAGTATCACAACGTGCATTATTCTGAAGAATCCCTCAGGTCCTCGGCTGAACTTTCTGCGAAGTTCATAAACGACAGGCACCTTCCGGACAAGGCAATAGACGTTATTGACGAGGCCGGTTCATTCGCAAGGATCTACCGGGCAAAGGATGGCGAACTGGTTGAAATAAGCACAGAGGATGTTGAACGGGTGGTTGCGCGCATGGCAAAGCTGCCCGAGAAAAGTGTTACATCATCCGAGAAGTCAAGGCTGCGGGACC
The DNA here is from genome assembly GCA_012730035.1 of Spirochaetota bacterium. Lineage (GTDB taxonomy): Bacteria > Spirochaetota > UBA4802 > UBA4802 > UBA5550 > JAAYBQ01. Next base: position 331 of record JAAYBQ010000199.1, on the reverse strand, counting down.
TTGCAGCGGGGCTGCGCGAAAATATTTTCGGCCAGGACAAAGCCGTCGATCTTGTTGCCGATGCCATCAAAAGGAGCAGGGCTGGATTCGGCAATCCCGACAAGCCCGTTGCATCGTTTCTCTTTGTGGGGCCTACGGGTGTTGGTAAAACTGAACTGGCGCGGCAGCTTGCCGGAAGCCTGGGTGTGGAACTGCACAGGTTCGACATGAGTGAATACCAGGAGCGCCACACCGTGGCCAGGCTTATAGGCGCGCCTCCGGGGTACGTAGGTTACGAGGAGGGGGGGCTGCTTACAGAGGCCATACGCAAGACACCATACTCGGTTCTGCT
>JAAYBQ010000198.1 GCA_012730035.1 Spirochaetota bacterium | reverse complement strand
TAAATAAACCACCTCCGGGGGTGGCTGGTAAATGTTCATGAATTACTGTGAAGATTTTTCAGCCGGGGGCGTTAAGTCCAGGCTACAGCCCGTACCATGCGTAAAAGAGAGTGCCCCCTTATGCAATGCGATGCCTGATCCACACAAAAATAAATCCGATCAAAACAGAAAGTGCAACAAGGGCAATCAGTATGGCAAAAGGCTCAAAGTTAAGGCTGCCCGTGTATTGATCTGTCCATGAAATTTTAAACCGGTCGTGAATTACTATGACTGCCGGCAAAGGAACATACAAAACGCAGAATAATCCGGCCTCAAAGTATTCCTCTCCGTCATAATCAATAATGTACCTCATAATCAGCGCCATGCATTGCAGAACCAAAGGCAGGGCCATAACAGGAAGCAGCACATAAAACTCGTACTTTATATAAGATCCGATCCCGTTATACCTGTGAAGCTGCAGCAGCAGCGTAATACAGATAAGTATGCCCGACCACTGGGACCAGTAGTGCAGCCTGTCTGAAAAGCTGAGGTAATACAGCTTTGATGCAAACCACTTTGATAACCTGACAAACATGGTATACCTCCACCGGAAACTTCCATTATCAATATACCATACCGGGTACGACACACAGTGTCATAGACGTTTGTGTAGTATTTTACGTCCACGCAGGGAACACCCAGGAGCCCATCAGCAAAATTATTTGTGATAAATTTATTGACTAAGATGGCACTTTAACAGCATAATAATCCAACTATGGTCCGCTGAAACATTCTGCCTTAAAATTTGTCTCAAGGAGACCTGCCATGTATAAATTTTCACGATATTTCGCTGCTTTAATACTGCTCATAACCATTACACTTACAGGATGCTCAGAAGAAAAGGGCACGGCGCTCAACTTTGATAACGCAGACAGTCCGGCCGATAAATAAAAATAATTCAACACAGCTACTCCTGCTTCATCCTGCGAAGCCGGAACTTGCAGACCTCCAGAAAGGGTATTATCGTCACCGATACTCCGAATACCACACCCCAGTCACCTGCGGTCATCGAGAATGTTCCGAACGCAGACTGAAGCACCGGGTTATATATCACGAACAGTATAAGCATAACCTCCCATGCTATCGCTATGTTAAGCCATTTGTTGCGGAACGGCTTCACGAAGACCGATTCCCTCTCGGACCTGAAATTGTATGCCTTGAAAAACTGTATAAGCACCAGGGAGGCAAATACTATGGTCATAATCTCACTTGTGTTCTTGCCCGTATGCATGGCCCAGAAGTAGAGCGATGTATTTACAATCGTTGACCACGCGCCGCCCGCTGCGATAAGCAGAACAACTGGCCGCGTGAATATTCCGGTGTTTGTTCTGCGCGGACGCCTCTTCATTATATCATGGTCAGGCGGATCAACCGCAAGCGCGAGTGCCGGCAGGCCGTCTGTCGCAAGGTTCACGTAGAGTATCTGCACCGCAGAGAGAGGCAGCGGAAGTCCCATAAGCGATGTCGCGAGCATCAGCCCTATCTCGCCCATGTTTGACGAAAGCAGGTACATAAGGTATTTTCTTATATTATTGAATATTATCCTTCCCTCTTCGACCGCTGCTACTATTGACGAAAAGTTGTCATCAGTAAGAGTCATGGCCGCGGCCTCCTTTGATACATCCGTGCCCGTTATTCCCATTGCCACGCCTATGTCAGCTTTTTTAAGCGCGGGGGCATCGTTTATGCCATCCCCGGTCATGGCCACAACCTCGTCCAGGTACTGCAGCGATTCCACTATGCGCAGCTTGTCACCGGGCGATACTCTCGCGCAGACCGATATACTCCTGATTGTATTTCTCAGGGTTTCATTATCCATGGCCGCTATATCTTTACCCGTAACCACTCTTTTCTCTTCATCAAGCAGCCCAAGTTCCGCGGCTATGGCCCCTGCTGTCGCCGGATGGTCACCCGTAATCATCATAATCCCTATGCCCGCGTCCCTGCAGTTCAGTATGGCATCCCCTGCCTCGGGCCTGGGCGGATCTATCATGCCTATAAGCCCCAGGAACACAAGGCCCGCTGCCGCGTCAGATACCTTTTCACTATCCCTGGAGGCCGCGGCAATCACTCGCAGCGCGCCCGTTCCGAATTCTGCCGCATGCCACATTATCTTTTCCCTGAGCGCGGGTGTAAGCTGCTCTACCTGGTCGTTTACCAGTACCGAGTCCGAGGCTTCAAGTATCTCCTCTGCGGCACCCTTTACAAATGCGATGATGCCTTCACCATGCCTGTGCAGCGTTGTCATCCTGCGGCTTTCGGTTGTAAAGGGGACCTCGTCAATCCTTTCGTACGACCGACGCAGCTCTGTAATATCCATACCCGCTTTTTCTGCCGCTGTAACAATGGCTCCCTCGGTGGGGTCCCCGTTCAGTTCCCGCGTGCCTGACGTTATGGTAAAGTGCGCGTCCGAACAGAGCGCCCCGGCCCTCAAGAGAGCAGTTATCTCGAGGTCCGGTTTAAGCGCTGCCCCTTCGGAGTAGAACCCCCCTTCAGGGTCATAGCCGCTCCCCGACACATCTATTATCCTGCCGCTTCCGATAAAAAGCCGCCTTACTGTCATCTCGTTTTTTGTAAGTGTTCCCGTCTTGTCCGAACAGATCATGCTGGTGCAGCCAAGGGTTTCCACTGCGGGCAGGTATCTTACCAGGGCATGGCGCTTTACCATTCGCTGCACACCTATGGCCAGCGATATTGTTACAACCGCAGGCAGGGCCTCGGGAACCACTGCCACAGCAAGCGCTATGCCGAACACGATCATCTCGAGAAGCGGCTGGTCCCTTAAAAGCCCTGTTATTACCACAATTGCAACCAGCAGAAAGGCTACCCTTGCGAGTATTCTGCCCACCCGGTCAAGGTTTTTCTGTAAGGGCGTACTGACCCTGCCTGTCTGCTGAAGCATTACAGCTATGCGGCCGAACTCTGTCTCCATGCCGGTCGACGTGACAAGTCCCCTGCCCCTGCCGTATGTTACTGTGGTGCCCGAGAATACCATGTTCCTTCTGTCTCCGGGCGACGCATCCCCTGCCGCGATAAAGTCCCTCTCTTTCGGCACAGGGAGCGATTCACCCGTAAGAACCGATTCGTTTACCTGCAGGTTCACCGCTTCAACAAGGCGCGCGTCAGCAGGTACCCTGTCGCCTGCCGCCAGTATTATTATATCGCCAGGCACAAGCTCCCGCGCCTGTACCCGTTTTTCAATGCCGCCCCTGACCACGGTCGCCAGAGGCGCTGCCATGTCACGCAGCGCCTCGAGCGCCCTTTCGGCCCGGAACTCCTGTACAAATCCCAGCAGAACCGCAAAGAGTATTATTACACCTATAGCCACTGCCTCTACCAGATGCCCCATTATGCCCGAAAGTATTGTGGCTATTATAAGTATTATTATCAGCGTATTTTTGAACTGTTCAAAAAGGAGCATTACTGCCGGAGCCTTTTTTACCTCGGCCAGGCGGTTTTCGCCGCAGGCCTTTAGCCTCTGTTCCGTCTGCTCACCGGTAAGGCCTGTTATTATACTGCTTTCAAGCTCTTTCACGGCCTGCGTATAATCAACACTGTGCCAGAAAATTATTTTTTTATTATTATTCATGGTTTACTCCGTCTTTAAAGATCACCTGAAGCCCCGGGAACCCCTGTTCTGCCGCTTAATTTTTAAATCACTGCTCCTGCATGTTATGACTGCCCGTGTAACAATTTACCGGTGGAGCAAACCAGAAATCCATGAGAGCTTTGCTCGCTGCAGGTAAAAGATTCGCGTTTCTGTAAATTTAACAATTGTGCAGGGCCTGATCAATAAATCTGCATAACGGATATTGCCATGGTTTAAGATTCTTGACAGGATGGTCTGATATTTGCAAATATTGCCAATAATTATCCTTAAATTACTTTTTAGTGTAATATTCTGTTTTTAAGTTCTACACGCGCACAGGGCGGCTTAATGAACAGAGCTTTTACCCTTAAAATGTTTAAGCAATTAACATTGGAATATTGCCTTTAATTTTGTTATATTATTACTTTAAATTTACCGGCAGGGATCAATGAATCCAACTGATAAAAACGAAAATCCACGGGATAACCAGGTTGAGGTTAAATCGCTCAGCCCGGGCCACAGGTTCTCGATGGATGTATATGACAGCGACAACAACCTTATCCTTGAGGCTCACACCCCGCTGTCCCAGGCTATCCTTAACCACCTGAGGGCATCGGGCGTACACAGGCTCTATTTCGACCCTTCAAAGGCAGGGGCTGATAAACCCGGTGACGAGCCGGTTAAAAAGTCTATCCTGAGCGAAGAATTAAGGGATGAGACTTACCAGCATACAAAAAGCATACTTGAAGAGATGCGTTATAACTTTATAAACAATCCCGGCGAATCCATAAGCAAGGCAACCATCGACAAGTCCAGGGTTCTGGTGGACAAAATAATCTCTGAAACAGAAAAGAACAGTGACGGCATCTTTGACATTGTCACCAGGCTAAAGGACATGGATGACTTCTACTACCAGCACTCCATGAACGTATCAATACTGGCCTCGATCCTGGCATCAAGGCTTGACTTTAAGCCCGAGCTTCAGTCGGCAATGGGTGTGGGCGGACTTTTTCATGACATAGGCTTTACGTCCATATCAAAGGATATACTGAACAAGGCGCAGCTTAGCGACAGCGAATTCGACATTATGAAAAGCCATACCCACGTGGGGTACAAGTTTGTCGAAAAGAATCCGCGCATGCACGACATTGAAAAAAGAATTATACTGCTGCATCACGAAAGGGCTGACGGCGAGGGTTACCCTTACGGATTTGACCTTGACCAGTACCAGAACAATGTACCGCGCGAGGTCAGGCTCTTCGGACTAATTGACAACTTTAACCTGCTTGTAATGCCCGGGCCAGGTAAAGAGGGTTTAACCCCGCGCGGGGCCATGAGATTCATGGTTAACATGATTCATGCACCCTACAAAACAAAGTTCAGTTTTCTTCCTTCAGATATACGCGACTTTCTGCGCGCCCTGGGATTTATTATAAACAGGGGCCGGAACTTTATGAACGCCGGCGACCTTGTGCGCATAAGTACCGGCGAAATTGGAATTATCGAAGAGATGAACCGCCTCTACCCGCTTAATCCCAGGGTAAGGCTTATCAAAAACAGCAAAATGGAGAACATGACAAGGCCCGTTGTCGTGGACCTTATTAAGACATACAAGGAATACGTGGCGAACATTTACGACAGGAACTCTGCGGGGCAGTACTCCCTGAACAGGCAGGAGCAGGCAAACAGGACATGACCGCACAACAGGTTAACGAATACACACCCGAAGAGATAGCCGCCCGGGTTCTTGAGAGAAAATCGCAGTTCAGCGCATACAACAACGCGAAGATAAGCTCGCTCCACGCGTCCCTTGGGAGCACTGAACTTGTAAATTTCTTCAACATGATACCGTTCCTCTTTACGGTGAACCAGCCCGAATTCCCGGGCTATGTAAGCGAAATAAAGGAACCGCACGGAGTCTTCAGGTACACTCCCCCTTCCACCCTTCTTTCATATTTAAGGACAACCAACCCGTCTTTTATTCAGCCAAAAGGTTCGGGCAGCGAACCTGTAATACGGCTTGTGGCCCTTATAGGCAGCGCCGGCACAATCGCCTTTACACCTGACTCTGACCTGGACTTCTGGATCTGCGGGCACTTCAGCGAAATGCCGGCCGAGGATATTCTCCTTCTGAGGCGCAAGTGCACCATGATCGAAAACTGGGCAATGGAGAAGCACAGAAAAGAGATACATTTTTTTCTGAACGACATTGACCGCATCAAGAAGAACATTTTTGACGAGGACGAGGAATACGGCATGTCCGGCATATCCCTGGGCCAGCTGCTTAAAGAGGAATTCTACAGGAGCTCCATAATAATCAACGGCGTTACCCCCTTCTGGTGGGCTGTGCCCGCTGACAGCCCGGACAGTCTCTACGAGAAATGGTTTTCGGTTATTTTAAAAACTCCACAGGCAGCGGACTATATTGACCTGGGCAACATGGCAGGGCTTAACAGGGGTGACTTCCTTATACCCGCACTCTTCCAGATAATAAAATCCCTTGGCAACCCCTTTAAATCGATCATAAAGCTCGGACTGCTTGAGCGCTACATACACGACGACAAGGCAAATCCCTTTCTGAGCAACCAGATTAAAAAAAATGTTCACGAGGGAAAAACCGACCGCGCCAGCGTCGATGCCTACTGCATAATGTTCGACAATGTATTCAGCTACTACCAGAAACACAGCGACGACATGACAGCTCTTAATATAATAAAGACATCGTTCTACCTTAAGGTTAACCCCAGGCTCTCGTACGCCGAAAAAGACCCGGGCAAAGAAGCGTTCCGCGAGGTAATGGCCGCGTACACCAAAAAGTGGGGCTGGGACAACGAGACCATAAGACGCGTGGACAGTTTCGAGAACTGGGACGTTGAATCCACCAACAAGATGATGAACAACACCAAGAAGAGCATACTCAGGGGCTACAAGAATATTCTTAACGGTATAGGTTCAGGCATAAGCACCGAATCAATAGACAGGGAATCTCTCCTGGCGATCAACAGGAAGATATATTCACACTTCAATCCTGAAGCGAACAAAATAGACAACACCCTGAACTTTAAAAAATACCCGCCCGAAAAACTACTCTCGCTCGATTACGTGAGCGACACAAAGGGGAACCAGGCCTGGTACCTGAGCAAACGGATCATAACCGATGGCCGGCCCGTAAAGGTTCTTATCCGCAAAAGCTCATACCTTGTAAACCTGGTGGTATGGATAAGCCTGAACGGCCTTTACCAGAAGGATTTCTCGAGGATAGAGATCGAGCAGGGCTTCTACAGCATGGACACCAACTACATAAGGGACCTTATATCCGAGCTTTCTGAACACTTCTCGATCAAGAGCCTTAACCTTCAGAACGGCTACTTTTTACAGGATCCATTCCCTGTTATGAGCTACATACTGGTCAATCCCCTGTCAAAATACTCAAAGAAAATTGACGAAATAATTTTTCTTTACCATAACAGCTGGGGCGAAACAAGGTTCGAGGTTTTTACCGGCCAGAACGCGCTTACCGATATCACTCTCCGGATAATAAACGGCGCGATTAAATCGGGCATGGACAGCATTAGCGCGCTGCACATTACATCATCCGACCCGTTCAGCAGCAGCAAAGAGTTTCACCAGCTTAAATCATCGATCACATCAATTCTGCAGTTCTTTACCGAAAGGCAGGATACGGTGCGGCAGCGCTTTATAACCATGTCGGGCAACAGGTTCACCGTGTTCTCGAACTCGGTAAAGCAGGGGGTTGCCGCGCCCGCGGTCTACAAACAGTACGGTTCCGAAATCCAGATGCTCTACTCCATGTCGTACAACCGCGGCGTTTTAACGCGCAACCGCGCCGACGAAAGAATTCCTGAACTTGAACACCTGGGGCACATACTCTCGCACGAATCAGACGATTGCATAAAAATTTTCTTCGACGAAGGCAGAAAGTATTCGCGAATATACGTACTTAATGAAAGGGGCGCGCTGGTGCTTATGCGCAAAAAGAGCGAGCAGCTTGCCTCGTACCTTGCGGGGCTTATATCCTTTAGCGAGAGCGCCATTGCAGAGGTTGCCCTGGCCAATCCCGGCACTTCACTTGCGGGCAACAGGCAACCTGTTGCTGTATATAAAATTGAGACCGATACTGCGGGCAGAAAAAGCATTAAAGAGCACGATTACAAAAACGATTCCATGATCAAATACTACACCGAAAAGAATTTTCAGGTATGCCTCTCTCTTCATCTGCTCGACACCGGTGAAATCGGATACAGGTTCACCCTTCCCGACGGCGGGCTGTCGGAGATATTCAGCCGCGCAGAGATAGAATCCGCCAGCAGGGAGATCGCCTCGCTCATGGAGAGCGTAGATGGCTATTCATTCTACCCCGTGCTGGTTAACCTTGATAACACAGGTATAAAAATATACAGCAGCTATACATCTTTCGCCTTCTCTGAAAAGAACAGGTTCGAAATGCTCATTGAGAAAAACCTGGGAATGATCTGATACAGCATCAGCAGTTAATCATGGGGGTTCAGGGAAAATACTTCAGTTCAAGGTATGACCTGCGTTCAAAACGGGAAAGCCCCAGCTCTGCGGCAAGTTCAAAGAGTTCATCCTCGATACCCTGCCCCAGCTGACCCTGCTTTTCAAGCTCGACAAAAGTTCCCAGTCCCGCCACGTCATCTACGCATATTTCAATGCCTTTAAGTCTGTACAGGCTTCTTTTTTTTTCGACAGTACCGCTTACGGTAAAGCCCAGGCCGAGCAGTATGTTTTTTATTGCTTCAGGGTCTCCCGCGTCTGTTTCGTGCTCAACCCTGGCCTTGGACCTGCTGCTCAGTTTAGGCCCCTTATATGTTATTCTGCAGCTGCCGTTAACCGAGCGAAGCCTTAGAGCCTCGTCGGTACTGGCAAAGTCTTTGCAGGGATGGTTAAAGTATGTGTCAACCTCATCCCTTGTTTCGCAAAGAAGGGCGCCCGCAGCATCAAGCCTTGATCTTAAATCATCATGGCTGTCGCACCAGGCCTTTATCTCTATCTCAAGCCCGCCGGCCATATTATCTCCTCAATGGTCCGCTTATTGAGAAACCGTCGCTCCCCAGCGTCTTTCTTCGCTGACCGTTTATCATTATAACTATGCTGTCGACATTATCAAATTGTGTGGCCGTATATACAATCTGCTGCACGCGCTTTATAACAATCTCGCCTGCCGCGCTCTGTTCTATTTCGCCCGAAAAGTCTATCTCCGCAGTACTCCCCTTTATGTTGACACTCCTTAACCTGAGTGAAGCAGGCACGGCTGTTATGTAGCCCCTGTTGCTCTCATTAGCGGTTGGCCCCTTTATAAGGCTCTCTATCGCGGACTCAAGGATCGCGCCCCCCTTTACCTTCCGTTTAACCTGTGTCAGATATATCTTCTCGGTCTTTTCATCCAGCTTAAGCAGGTAGATTGCAACCACGTTCTCCTGCGGCGTCGCTGTTTCACTTTTATCTTTTATATTTGTGTCAACGGTTTTATCATCCTTAAGTTCGGCAGGTTTTGACAAACGTGATTTATCCTCACTCTTTTTCTCAGCGGGTGTAACCACGGGTTTCACTGTGGTTTTGAAGACAGGGAACTTAAAGGTTCCCTTCCCGGTGTACCTGTTTACAAGCAGGACTATCACCGTTATCAGGATAATTATTACCAGTATATAAAAGGCCCTGTTAGAAGAAGCCTGGTGTGCCGGGGGTGCGGCTGTTTTCTTTGCCCTGCTCTTTTGTGTCCCCGATCCGCTCCTCTTTGCGCCCGGCTTTTTAGGCTGTGCCATATTCCCTGCCCGTTATTTATTTTACATTTTAGACATCAGATATATCTTGACTTGCCGTATTCAGCCATATATCTGACAATATAACCAGACAAGTCCATAATCTGCATATTGTCAGTAATTATCCGAACTAACATGATGATTGTCAATTTAAAATACATAAAAAAAGCTGCAGCCTTAATCGCCTCAACAACCGGCGTCATTTTTACACTGGCCATCCCGGCCACTGCTGAGTCCCGCATCCTTGAAATCCGGGACACCATGCACAACATACAGCTGGAGGAATATACATCATATTACGCTGACAGCACGGGCACACTATCCGTAAATGACGCAGCCTCCCTCCCGGATTCAGCATTCAGCCTTTCAAATGACAAAAGGACAAATTTCGGTTATAATAAAAATCCGGTCTGGTTCAGGCTTGAAGTTAACAACAGCAGCAGTTCCACCATGGAATACCTGGTCGAGTCGGGCTATCCGCTGCTTGACTACATTACAGTATACATCCCTGAAAATGGTTCATACAGGGCGGTTGAGGCCGGCGACATGTTGTCATTTTCAAAAATGCCGGGCGGGTATCATCACTTCTGCTGCAGCGCCGCGGCGCCGCCCGGCAGGAGTACCCTGTATATCAGGGTTCATTCACAGGGATCGGTAATAGTCCTGCTGCGCGCATGGGACAGGGCATCTTTTATACATCACTTTATATACTTTAACGGATTTCTGTGGGTTTTCTACGGCATTATGATCGCGCTGGGCATTTACAACCTTCTGATATTTGTTTCGGCGCGCGACAGGGTATACCTCTACCTGTCGGTTTTTATACTTAGCATGGCTCTCTTTGACCTGATACACAGCGGGCTCGCAAAAAAATTTCTCTGGCCCGACAACCCGTTCTGGGCCAACTTCTCGCACCCGTTCATGATGTTCACAAGCATAATAGCGCTGCTCAAGTTCACCCAGCACTTTATGTACACCAGGCAGAACCTGCCATCGTCACACCGCATATTGAACATTCTCGTTGTATTCTGCGGCGCATCGGCGCTTACTGTTTTTATTCTGCCGTACAGCATCGCCACCACTCTATCGGTTCTTACATCATTTGTCTCTCTCTTTGTAATTATTCTCTCTGCGATTGTTCCAATGACTGTCAGGAACAGAAAACTCGCTATCTACTACTCACTCTCATGCCTCTTTTTTCTTGTGGGAGTTTTTTTTGTTTCACTCAGGAGTTTCGGTTTTATAGGTGAGAGCATTCTGGCAAGCAACGGCTACCAGATAGGCATTGCCGCGGGGAACATACTGCTGTCAATAGGCCTGGCTGACAAGATCAACACGCTCAGAAAAGAAAACCTGCGCGCCATGACTTCGCTGCGGGAATCCGAAGAAAGGTACAGGCTGTTTTTCGAAAAGGCCCATGACGCCATAATGTTCGTAATAAATTACACACCCGTATATGCCAACAGCAACATGATAAGACTTTCAGGCTATAGTGAAAATGAATTCTACAGCAGGCCTGTTACAGACCTTTTCAGGATTGAAGAATCGTACGGGGTCAGCATCCCTGAAATAGAGACCGGGCTTAAAGATGGCACCCTCGCCGGCACCCAGTTCGAGGCTGTACTTACGAACAGGCACGACAGAAGGCTTGATGCCATCATATCTCTCTCTGCCATGACCACGGGCACAAGCAGGGGAATATTCGTTATACTTACGGATATCACATCGGTAAGGGACTCATCCCGCATAATAGAGGAACAGTACGGCAGAATCCAGTCGCAGGTAAACAGGCTTGAATCCCTTAACAGGGAACTGCTCGAGGCCCAGAAGATAATTGTAAACGCCAACATCGAAATTGAAAAAGAGAAGGAATACCTGGCTGCTACGCTCTCGTCAATAGGGGACGGTGTAATTTCGTATGATACAGAAGGTAAAATATTTCTTATGAACAGGATTGCCGAGCAGTTAACCGGCATCACAAGCGACGAGGCAATCGGCAGAAATATCCGCGAAGTACTCAGGCTGAACAATGACACGGGCAACGAAAAATTTTTCAGCGCAGTAGAAAAGATTTCTGACGATTACAACATCAGTGATATAGGCATGCCTTTCAGCATGACAGGCAGTAACGGCGAAGAGAGAATCATAGAGGTCAACAGCGCAATGATCAGGCTGAATGACAGGCCCCTGGGAATAGTAATGGCGCTCAGGGACATCACTCTTAAAAACAGGATCGACACTGAAATAATAAAGATGAGCAAGCTCGAAACAATAGGCGTGCTTGCTGGTGGAATAGCCCATGATTTCAACAACCTGCTTACGGGAATTTCAGGCAACCTCTCCATAGCAAAAAAAGTCGCAGCAGATGACTTCACACTCTCGGATATAATCCTTGATATCGAAAAAGCGGTCAGGCGCTCTTCGGGACTTACCAGGCAGCTGCTTACATTCGCCCGTGGAGGGGACCCGCTTAAAGTTCCGGCTTCACTTCGCGATATAATACACGAATCGGTAAAGTTTATCGTCAAGGATCCGTCGGTTAAGTGCAGTCTCTGCATTGCAGATGACCTTAACGACGTACTCATTGATCCCGACCAGATAAGCCAGTCCCTGAATAACCTGCTCATTAACGCCATGCAGGCCATGCCCGGCGGCGGTGAAATTACAATAACCGCACAGAATGTTCCCGGGCCTCCCCCGGGACTCTCACTTGAAACCGGCAGCCATGTGCGCCTTGAAATATCCGATACAGGCTGCGGAATTCCCCCCGAATCCCTGAACAAGATATTTGATCCTTTCTTTACATCAAAGGCAAGCGGGACAGGTCTTGGCCTAACCAGCACCTATTCAATTATAAAAAAACACAACGGCTCCATAAACGTATTCTCTGACCCCGGCCGCGGCACATCGTTCGAAATTTACCTGCGCGCAGCAGATGAACCCGCCGGGAGGGGCACACCGGCGCAAAAAAACCCGGCCGCAGGCAATGGTGGGTCTGTACTTATAATGGACGACGAGGAGTATATACTCGACGTGTTCACCAAAATGCTCCGTTACCAGGGCTATTCCGTGCAGTGCGTCAAAACCGGAGAGGAGGCCATAAAAAGATACAGGGAACATTTTGAACTGGGCACACCATTCGATTATGTTATTCTTGACCTTACAGTCTACGGAGGCATGGGGGGCCGGGAGGCTATCGATTACCTGCGCAAGATCAATCCGTCAATAAAAGCAATAGTGAGCAGCGGTTATTCCGAAAACCCGGTAATGGCAAATTTCAGAGAATACGGTTTTTATGGCGTACTCACCAAACCCTATTCCATTGATGATATACTTAAAGTTTTAGGCTGAACCTGCAGTATTTTATCTTGACATGCCGGTTAAGCGTTTAATTTATAATCAGATATTAATCTGTTATTCATGATCACGGCATCTGTACATTACATAAAACTGCAGCAGTAACCGGACCCTGATAACCATGATCACACCATTCAAAGGAGCGCAACATGTCTATACCACTAAGAAGTAACGTAAGCACACAGGGCAGAAGAATGGCCGGAGCCCGCAGCCTCTGGCGAGCTAACGGAATGAAAGAGGAACAATTTGGCAAACCCGTTATTGCCATTGTAAATTCATTTACAGAGCTGGTACCCGGCCATGTACACCTTAATGAGGTCGGCAGATTTATAAAACAACTGATCGAAGAAAGAGGATACTTTGCCCCCGAATTCAACACAATAGCAATTGACGACGGCATAGCAATGGGCCACAACGGCATGCTCTACTCTCTGCCCTCAAGGGAGATCATAGCAGACAGCGTTGAATACATGTGCAATGCCCACATGGTTGACGCGATTATATGTATCCCCAACTGCGACAAGATTATCCCCGGCATGCTTATGGCAGCCATGAGGCTCAATATACCTGCAGTTTTTATTTCAGGCGGGCCAATGGAAGCGGGAGTTATGGATGGCAAAAAGTATGACCTTATAGATTCCATGGTAATGAGCGCCGATCCGTCCGTACCCGACAGTGTTATCGAAAGGCTGGAGCAGTGCGCGTGCCCCACTTGCGGTTCATGCTCCGGAATGTTTACGGCAAATTCCATGAACTGCCTTACAGAGGCTCTGGGGCTTGGCCTCCCCGGAAACGGATCAGTTGTGGCAACACACGCCACAAGGCGTAAAATGGCCGAAAAAGCCGTGGCCCGTATAGTTGCAATAACAGAGGACTATTACTTTAACGGAAACAAATCGGTTCTACCCAGGTCAATTGCCACGAGGCAGGCATTCCTTAACGCCATGTCCCTTGACATAGCAATGGGCGGATCGACCAACACCGTCCTGCATCTTCTTGCCGTAGCCGACGCCGCAGAGGTGGACTTTACCATGCATGACATAGACGCACTGTCGCGTAAAATCCCCAACCTCTGCAAGGTTGCTCCAAGCGCCGAATACCATCTTGAAGACGTTAACAGGGCCGGCGGAATCATTGCCATACTGGGCGAGCTCGACAGGGCAGGACTTATTGATTCATCAGTTAAACGCATTGACTACCCCACGCTTAAAGAGGCGCTCGACGCATTTGACATTATGAGGCCCACCGCCATACCCGAGGCCTTTGAAACATATAAAAGCGCAGCACGCGGCCAGGGCAGGAACCTGAAGTTCGCTTCGCAGGACACAAAGTACCCGGAACTGGATACAGACAGGGAAAAAGGCTGCATCCGCGACATGGCTCACTGCTACAGCAAAGACGGCGGTCTTGCCGTACTGTTCGGAAACATCGCGCAGGATGGAAGCATAGTCAAAACCGCAGGTGTTGATCCTTCGATCTATAAATTTTCAGGCAGAGCCAGGGTGTTCGACTCTCAGGAGGCTGCCTGCGACGGCATACTCGGAGGCGGTATAGTGGCAGGTGACGTGGTAGTAATCCGCTACGAAGGACCAAAGGGTGGCCCGGGCATGCAGGAGATGCTCTACCCCACTTCGTACATCAAATCAATGCACCTTGGCAAGGAGTGCGCGCTCATCACAGACGGTAGATTCTCGGGCGGAACAGCGGGCCTCTCAATAGGCCATATTTCACCCGAAGCAGCAGCAGGCGGCGGTATTGGACTCATTAAAGACGGTGATACAATTGAAATTGATATTCCCGCAAGAAAGCTGAATGTTCTTGTAAGCGATGCAGAACTTGTTTCACGCAAAAAATTCGAAGAGTCAAAGGGTAAAGAGGCATTCAAACCTGTAAGGGACAGGAAAATTTCAAAGGCGCTTGAAATATACGCGCTGCTTGCGACCTCCGCGGACAAGGGAGCAGTGAGGAAACTTCCGGGCGAAGATAAATAGGTAATAAAAAAAGCCGGTTAACAACCGGCTTTTTTTACGGCCAGGGAACCCAGTCGCCCCAGTTATCGTAGTATTCCTTTAAAGCAGGGATCCTCTCAAGATTTACATAAATAAATGTTTTGGCCTGTTTAACAAGCTCCTGCTCTTTCCCGATCTCAAGCTCGCCAAGCAGTACACGCGTACGCAGAAAAATAAAATACGTGTCCAGCACGTCATGTATGCAGTAATCGTTGATCTCCTGAATCTTTCCCTGCTGAAACATCCCGTAAACTTCATCACCCTTTGTGGACATCTTGCCAGGCTTGCCCAGCACCTTGGCGAGCAGGTTCAATCCGCCGTTCATCCTGATGGCATTGTAGTTTGAAAGAAAGTCCTGCAGGTCTATATGCTTGTTGCCGTACCTGTTACGTCCCGCCCACTTATCCTTGAAGTGCCGCTTCACCGTGTAGCCGTACCTGAAAGCCATAAGCTCAAGGAGCGGAATGTCGAATCCGCGGCCGTTAAAGGTTACAAGCGACGCGTGGTTATACAGGTTCTCGATACCGTGCCAGAAGAGGCGCACCATTTCGGACGGCCTGAACTGAGGTTTATCAAGTGTTATAATATCGGCGAGCGAAAAGTCCTCACGGATCTTGGCGATGCAGATTGATATGGGATACTGGAATGTGACCGGGATAAAATCAGAAACGCCGTTTGATCCTTCAAGCAGTTCCTGCTGAAATTTCAATACGGCGCCCGGTTCATCTATCTCTTCTTCGGGGTACCTGACCTTCTTTATGAGCCTTGAGTCCGGTACCGATTCAACATCAAAAACTAAATACTTTACATCATCATAGGGTATGGTCAAAAGAATTATTTTTCCTTGGATTTCTTTTCAAGCTTTTCAAGCAGGTCTTTTGTTACCGGATCTGTCTCCTGAAGTTTAGCCTGTTCCAGTGTAGCTTTGGATTTGTCCGATCCTATGCGCATTACAGAGAGTACGGCTGTATATCTTACAGAAGCATTTGTATCATTAAGAATTACCTTGTGAATGGCATCAAGAGCATCCTCTTCGCCAATGTAACCGAGGGCCATAACTGCGTGAAGTCTTACCATATCCCTGCTGTCAGAAAGCAGCGCAACCAGTCTGGATACAGCTTTGTCCTCTTTATTGTCCCTCATCCAGTCTGCGGCAGTAATAATAATCTTTTCATCTTTAGCCGGATCAAGGTCAGCCATATATTTATCAACGTCAGCGGCAAATACTGATACTGTTACAAAAAGTAGTAAAGATGCCAGAATTGAACTCTTTTTCATATTATTCTCCAGAATTTAAAAAATATAATTATGAATAATAAAATACTCTAATTATGTCAATACTTTTCTGTTAAAACATCAGACATACAGCCATATTTGTCAATCCTGAAGCAGTTTCTCCATAAGGAATTCCAGGTCATCAATATACGAATCATCTCCCGTTATCCTCCACATGGTGGAAGCCCCCTCATAAAGATGCAGCACCCTCTTTGACAGCTTTACAACGTCAAGATTGGCGGGAAGCCTGCTGTTCCGGATCATCTTTTCAAAAAACTGGGCTACAAGCTTTTCCCACCCTGTTACAATCGATTTAACCAGCTCCGTGAGCTCGGGGTCCTCCTTATCAAGCTGAAATACAGCCTCTGACATGGGACAGCCCCTGTAGACCATCCTGAAATCCTCTTTCATCATGACTATCCACTTTCTGATAAACTCATTAAACGAATTGCTGTCAAGGACAAGGCTTGCCAGTTTACCCTTGATATATCTGTCATATTCAAGAATACACACCCTGATAAGGTCACGTTTTGAAGGAAAATACCTGTAAAAACTCGCTTTGGCCACTTTTGACTCTTCGATCAGCTGGTTTATCCCCGTATTCTGTATACCCTGGGTATAGAAGAGCCTTAATGCAGTGCTGAGAACCCTGGCTCTGACCCCCTGATTTTTAACCGACATTTTACACCTCTTTTGATTATAAAATAAATTAATACATTGACAAAAATCTTACCGGACGGTACGTGTAAATCCATAATACAGACAAGTCTGTCTCATGTCCATACAAAAACAGAGGATCGACAGACAATATTGTCTTTATTTAACTCAAAATAGAGGGCCCGTGCATCCCGGTTTTGAAACAGGTTCAGGGTATCAATGCCCATGATCCCTCAAAAATCAGGAAGGCATGCCCGGTAAAAAAATAAAGAGAGATAGGGAGGAAGCTGTGATTTTTGACTACAATCAGGAAGCCCTGAAAAATCTTCAAATTGAAGACACTTCAATTCTTGACAGGCTTGTGGATTACAGGCAGGCAAGAGAGGAACGCCAGAGGAAAGAGCATTACCAGAGAGACAAGCGCATGTCACTTAAAGAAGCGGTTGCAGAACTGGTTCACGACGGTGACATCTGGTGCGACGGAGCCTTTGGTTACGTAAAGACCGGACTCCAGGGATACTGGGAGATTCTTAGACAGGGTAAAAAGAACCTGCAGGCCATAGGATCACCCAACACGAACATGTCGTACGGAATTCCGTTCGGCAATGTTAAATACTGCCACTCATCGTATACCGGTGCCGAAATGAGGGGAATAGACAAGAGTTTCTCAAGGAACATCAAGTCGGGCAAGGTTAAAATTCTTTCAGACTGGAGCCACGGACTTATGGCCCTGGGATTCAAGGCTGCTCAGCTGGGTATGCCTGGATGTTTTTCCAAGCAGGGCCTCGGCTCGGACATGGTACGGTTCAATCCTTATCTCAAGGTTATGCAGAATCCCATGTCGAAAGAGGATGATCCCGTGGTATTTGTACCGGCACTCTGCCCCGATGTCATAATAATACATGTGAACGCTGCAGATAAATACGGTAACTGCAGGTTCTACGGGCCTGCAGTCAATGATATCGCAGTAGCCGCGGCGAGCAGAAGGGTAATAATCACCTGCGAAGAGATAGTATCAAACTACGATATACGCTACCATGCAAAAGGCGCGCAGATTCCCTTTAACAATATTGACGCTGTTGTTGAACTTCCATTCGGAGCAGTTCCGGGCTACATGCCTGGCGAATACTACTGGATGCGTTATTTCTGGGAGAAGCTCTTCCTTATGACCCAGGATGATGAAACATACAAGGCATACATTAAAGAATGGATACTGGACACAAAGGACGTTAATGATGTCATTGAAAAAGCGGGCGGTATTGAATGGATCAAAAAAAGCCGCAGAAGGGCTCGTGCTGCCGAGGGCAACATAGACCCTGAGGGTGTAAGTTTTGTATACAGGCTCTGGGAAAAGGGAATGGATACTAAGGATATAGACTGATCCGCCCCGGAAAATTCACCAATACTGAATAATAACAAGGAGAAAAAGATGTCATCAGATAAACCAATGAATCCGCTTGAAATGCTTGCCTACATTATTGCAAAGCAGATTGAAGATCACGAAGTAGTATATATAGGAACCGGTATACCCATGGTCGCGGCTATACTGGCCAAAAAGACGCACGCGCCCAACATTACCTTTGTCTATGAATCGGGCGGGCAGGACCCGGAACACCTTGAAATGCCCTGGTCTGTTGGCGGCCCCATGACATGGCGCAAGTCTCCAATTATTATGGAGATGGCCTATTCATTCGCGCAGGCTGCGACCGGTCTTATTGACAAGGGATTCCTGGGTTTTGCCCAGATCGACATGTTCGGCAATGCGAACACGCACCAGATAGGAACCGATTACCTTAACCCGAAAGTAAGGCTTACCGGTTCCGGCGGAAACAACGATGTTTCCTCACTTGTTGACAAACTTATTTACGTAGGCCTCCAGGACCCGAACAAGTTCCTTAAAAAAGTAGATTTTATAACTTCACCGGGCTGGCTCGAAGGTGGTGAAAGCAGAAAAAAGGCCGGGCTGCTCAATGACGGGCCAGTTGCGGTAATCACTTCTGCCGGGGTCTACGACTTTGAACCGTCAACAAAACGCATGAGAATCAAAACACTTCACCCCGGTGTATCACCTGAACTTGCACAGCTTGCCTCGGGCTTTGAGCTGGTAAGACCTGAAGGGGAAATTCCGGTAACCGAAAGGCCTTCAAAAGAAATACTGGAAATACTTCGCAACGAGGTTGATCCAAACGGACTTTTTATAAGCATGCCTTCATAACAGGCTGATACTCCATCAACCGGGGGGATCCCCCCCCCGGTAATTTCTGATTCATTTTACCGGCATGAAACAATCACCGGCTTTTAATATTTGACATCCCTGCGCAAATTCAGAGCATTTATTAAACACGACCCTGGGAGAACAGATATGCCTTTGACACCGGTAATCACGCAATTCAGAGAAGATATGCGGCATGAAGTGATTAAACTCTGGGAATCATGCGGTCTTTTTTTCCCTGGGAACGACCCTGACTATGACATAAACCTCAAGATGAGATTTCAGCCTGAACTTTTTTTTATCATGACCGTAAAGAATGTGCCGGCCGGCTCTGTCATGGCCGGATTTGACGGGCACAGGGGATGGCTGAACTACCTTTGCGTACACCCCTCATTCAGGAACAGGGGTTACGGCAGGGAATTGATACTTCACGCCGTACGCAGGCTTAAAGATTGCGGATGCCCCAAGGTAAATCTGCAGATACGTACATCAAACTCAGAGGTTATGGAATTCTACAAAAAGGCCGGCTTTTACCTCCATGACGTTGTCTGCATGCAGATGAAAATATGACATGCTGCATTCTCTAAAAAAAGGTTTACAACGATCAGCGGTTAATGATAAATAGCCTTGTTATTTAACTGATCGCTTATCCTCAGGTTCGCTCAGGTGTTTTATACATTCACTCACAAGGCCGGGATAGCCGCATTCAGACATTTCGCCTTTACTCAGAGGTTAAAAATAATATTCTGGCTATTTTACTATACAATTTCAGGACAAAATAATGAAAGAGATTTTTGAAAATGAAGAAATGAACCCGGAGGACTTCAACAGGATGCTCGAGGAATCCCTGAAGGTTAAAGGAAACTTTGTTCCGGGCGATAAAATTTCCGGCACAATAGTACTTATAAATGAAGAGAGCACATTCCTGAGTCTTACCGGTAAAAGCGAAGCGGTCATTGACACTTCGGAGTTACGTGATAAACAGGGCAACCTGAAGTACAAAAAAGGTGACCGGATTGATGCCTGGATTGTGTCAATGAACAGGGGCGAAACTAAAGTTACCATGAGCATTGGCAAGGGGAGCATCAACAGTGAGCTGCTTCTTACAGCATACCAGGCAATGGTGCCGGTAGAGGGTATGGTAACCGCAGAGGTCAAGGGTGGTTTCAACATTAATGTTTCAGGATTCAGGTGCTTCTGCCCCTACTCCCAGATAGACATCAAATCAACAGAAGACCGGTCTCAGTATCTGAACAGAACATTCAGCTTTAGAATTATTGAATACAAAGAGAACGGAAAAAACATTATCCTGTCCCGGCGCGCCCTGCTCGAAGAGAAACAGAAGCTTCGTGAAGATGAAGCAAGGAACAGCCTTAAGACAGGTAACACGGTCGAAGGCACAATAATTTCGGTCAAAGACTTCGGAATTTTTACCGACCTTGACGGAATCGAAGGATTTATACCCAAATCTGAAATAAGCTGGTCACGTAACGCGGTAACATCCGGTTTTAATCCCGGCGATAAAATTGCAGTAAAAATAATCGGCCTGGACTGGCCGCAGAAAAAAATTACGCTCAGTCTTAAACAGCTTACCGAAGAACCATGGTCTTCAATTGACAGGTTCTCTGAAGGCCAGGTCATTAACGGCAGGGTGTCCAACATAATCCAGCAGGGGGCATTTGTTGAACTCGCAGCAGGTATCGAGGGTTTTATACACATATCCCGCATGAGCGCCGTAAAGACAATTCGAAAGCCTGAAGACGCTGTTAAAATTAATGACACCGTAAGTGTCAGGATTCACACAATAGATAAAGCCGCCAAAAGAATATCCCTGGAACTGGTCACGGGAGAAGCAGACCCATGGCAGGAACCGGTTGAAAATCTTAAGACAGAAACACACATGGCTGTTATTGAGAACATTCGAAGCAACGGAATTACGGTACGACTTAAAAACGGAATGCAGGGTTACATTCCGGGCAACGAACTTTCCAATAACAGCGATATTCAGAAGAAATACCTGGCTGGTTCCGAGATCAAGGTTGTCATAAAAGAGATCGATGCAGCCTCTAAAAAAATGATCCTTAGCGAAAAGAATGCGTACAGGCTGGAAGAAGAAAAGGATTTTAAAACCTTCATGAATTCAGGGTCAGACAGTTCATCGTCAAGCCTGGGCAGCCTTTTCAAGGATAAATTTGAAAATATAAAGAAGCAGGTTAAATAAAAAATGATACGTCTGCTGAACGGGTACGAGATTAATTACACAGAGGATTTTGACAAATTCTTTCAGAATCTTCTTGAGGCAATAATTTTCGAATCAAAGCAGTCGTCAATCCGCAAAAAAAAAGAAGAGGGTGAGACAAGGAACGAGAGGGACATATTTCTGCAGGAAATAATGGATAACTGTATCTATGTCACGCACCAGCTGTTCACACTCTACCAGGATAATGAAAAACTGACGAAGTTTATTATCACCGGTTTTATTTTTAACAGCATTATGATGTCTTTACCCGGGTATAGCCAGGTTATAAAAATTCCCGACGATGGCGGCGCTGATACTGTTCACTGACTATTTGAGCAGAGAGGCAAGTTTAACAAGACCGGCCGCGTCAATCCTGTCCAGCCTTTCTCGAATGTCGTTCACACTGTCCCGGACACTCACATCGAAATTAACAACAAACCTTGAGCTTTCAAAGAACTCGGGAAAATCCACTGATACGCCACGTGAAGAGAGTGAACTTAAAAGTTTATCCGCCTGATCCCTGAGACGGGAATACTCCGGGTACCTTAACCTGCCGAGTACCTCAAGCAGCTGCCTGTCATCGCGCATACCCTCGTCAATAAAAGGCAACAGCACGCGATCATTTTTCCCTCCAAGATCGAACAGATAATCCACCACCATCCTGAAAACATTGGCTCTCACCTGCATTTCATCCAGACAGTACGCGATCCAGGATATCATGTATTCAGGCAGAGCAACCAGATCTCTCAGTATTTTAAAACCTGTATCTTTAACATCAACATAATTCCTTACCTGCCGGGGCAGCCCCAGGACAGCTGATGCCAGCTGCGCATCGAGTATGTCGGGCGAAACGTTTAGAATTTTTTTGCAGAACTGAGCCGTGTCAGGATAAAGGTTATGTTTCTGAGCAAGCAGAAATGCCCTGCACTTACCGGCAGGGCCTGTTTCGTTCCGCCTGACCTTTAATGAAGTGTTGTTGATAAATATTGCGGGATCAATCTGTTTAATTATAAATGCATCAACCTTATCTGCCTCAAGTTTACGCAGAGAAAGAATCCGGTTATGACATGTAAAGGGTATAAGTCCACCGCTATCATCAAGCAGGAATGGCCTTTCGAGCATACCAAGATCCCTTACAGACTGGATCAGCGTATCTGTCACAACGGGTCTGCTGACTCTGAATGTATCATCATCGCGAACATCGCAAAGTTTAACCTTTACCGGAGTTATTTGTTCCATAAATCGTCAGATCAGGCCCTTTAGAAGTTTCGCGACCTCATCGGGTGTAATTACAGTAACCTTGCCCATGTCGCCAAGAACAGCCTCCCCGGCAGATGTAAGTGTCGTGGCCGTTATAAAAATACCCTGCTTCGCCTTCATATCATTAACTGCCTGCGCAAAATTTCTTATGGGAATCTCACCTATCTGTGTCCCTTTCCATCTCCTGACCGAGACCAGCGTTTTTATCTTTGTATCCTTTGTGTGTCCCAAAAAATCCACACCGTCAGACTCCCGGTATGTGGTGAGTATATCATCAATAACTATCCCCAGTTTCTCGCACATCCTGTATGATATACTCCTGAATGTTTCAGCATCAAGCTGAAAAAAATCATCAAGATTAATATACTCATCCCTTGAGACGGAATCCTTTTCAGTTGGCTTTTTATCCTTAGCGGCTGACGCTTTTGCCGTTGACATTATAGAAGCCAGGTCATACATCTCTTCACTTTTCAGTCCGCAAATACTCCAGATAAAATTATTCGGGAAGGCATTCTCCTTCCACTGAGAAAGTTCCACAAGAACTGATTTTACATCTTCGAATTTTGACCCGGGCTTTACATCCATCTCTTTTCGCAGCCTGGTGATCAGGTCATGTATATTCCGGAAATTCCTGTCTGCCTGGTAAAGCTGGCTCCAGTAGTTGTAGGTCTGGTCTGTTTTTTCATCCATCAGATATGCAAAACCCAGGTCAAAGAGAACCCCTTTCATTTCCGCATCCCAGCCGTTGTTTATGCACATATCTTTAAGATCTTCAATCAGCCTTACGCCCAAAGATGACCTTTTTGTTTCGATGTAGAGAAACGCTAACAGGCGTTTTGCTATGAAGACAGCATTTTCATCGCCGGTATTTTCGATGACCATTTTTGAGTAATTAATTGAAGTTTTAAAATCCCTCTTTTTGTAAAGGGCAAAGGCCATCGCAAGATTGGCGATGTCTGAATGCGGGTCAATTACAAGCACTTCCCTGAAAAAATTAATGGCTTCGTTTGTCCTCTGGCTCTGCAGTGCGGCTATTCCCGCCCCGAACATGATCTCGAAATTTTTTTTCATAAGCCTCGAGAGCTGTTCAAGGTATTTGTATGATGTTTCAAACAGCTCCTGACCCAGTGTCATGAATCCCACATGGTAAAGAGCCTCTGTATCGCTGGGAAATTCACGCAGAATCGCAAAATATTTATCAAAGGCTTTAAGCTTTTCTCCCCGTTTAAAATACTGTTCCGCAAGGATCTTGTAAACATCCTCCTTGTCCACCTCTGAATTGTAACGGTTCAGTTCAACAATTTTTTCAAGATGTGTAACCGCCTGATCTATTTTATCCTGCTGCAGGTAAAGTTCGGAGAGTTTGTAATGTACGCCTACATCCTGCGGGTGATTCTCAAGTACCCGTTTAAATTCAACAATTGCCTCTTCTATCCTGTTGCTGTTTAAAAATGACTCCGCCTTGTTCCTGGGGCTAAGTCTTGGCGCAAGATAATAGAGGTAGTACACCACCACACCCAGAATAAAAACCATAACTATCAGAATAGATACTATCATTTGCAACCAACGGTGAATTTTTTCCGGTATTTTACCGCGTTAAACCGCGCGCATAAATTAAATCCCTAATCATAATGATAAAATACAGGATTACGGCACCTTAAATTTAATTTACAAAGGTTCCCTTATTATAATCGGCATTAATTATTATAGAATAAAGAAGACTTTTACCGGAAGGGGGGAATCAGTTTGCCGATGATCTGCCGGAAATGCGGAACCTGACAGCTGAAGGCCATCCATTAATAAAATAGGTGTTATTTACTTTTTTCTTGATAATAAAGTCATCCCCTTCAATAATTTTTGTGTCGAAAGGAAGATTAATGCGAATATCCGCGGGCACATATTTGGGGAGTGTGGTAAATAAAATTCGGATCTCGCCATCTGCAGTTTCAACATTAAATGAGAGCATCCCGAATCGTGACGGCGCATTTTCAATCTTCAGCCGCTTACCAGGGGCAAAAAACCTCTCGTCTGGCACAGGGAAAAGCTCAAGCCTGTCGGCAGATTCAGAAAAAAACATATTGCGCATAACCGCGAAAAGCAGAGATGCCAGCACCTTTGAGTTGCCACTGCCCCATGTTCCCCTGCCGGTAACAGGATTTACAAATTCAGGCAGGCTGAAAAAATCATCGGTAAAGTCCAGGAGTTTATCCATAAATTCAAATATTCTGTCATCCCTGATGGCCAGCATATGATTCAGAACTGAAAATCCCGAGAACATGTCGACACCGTAAATTTTGTCTGTAAGCGGGAAATCATCTGAGACGAAAAGGTTCCTGAACATTTTACTGTACTCCTCTTCACCGGGAGACAGGTAAAGACGTTCAGGGAATGCAAGAAGTGCTGAAAAATTATAACCATGCAGAACAACTGCGGACCTTTTTTTATCAAACCAGTCCCGTACAATGGCCTGGATCCTGTCCGCCTCGTTCCTGAATTTTGTCTCCTGGCCAAAGATACCCATGCAGCGCGAAAGATATGCCATTGCAGACATGGCGAGATAAAACGCAAAAATATCCCTTTCAGATGAATCCGGGGACGTATCATGCTGCCTGGCACGCAGCCCGGGATATACGGGAGTATGAATCTCGCTGCAGACAGAATATACGTAATCACCAATCCTTCGTATTTCAGTAAAATTTTCCTGCAGAAAATCGGAATCCCTTTTATGTATGTATAGTTCATTAAAAGAAGAAATAATATATGCAGCGCAGATAGAGGTATTGTAATCCTTCTTCTTTTCGTTAAAAGCCAGACCGTTTATCATCTGCCTGACAATGTTTGCGGCTTCGCGAAGCTGACCGGCCCTGATCAGTCCGTAAACATAAAAATACGCATCAGCAGCACTGCGCAGATTAACCGGAATATAATCACAGCTGTTTATACCGAGCATCGTAAGGCGAGACTGGCTTATCACGTTCATGTACTTAGCGTCAGGCAGTTCCATTGTGACACCCTCTCCTGCCCTCATGGAGTAAAGGATCCCGAAGTCCTTTGCAGTATTTTCGTATTTTAGTCCTGCTACAGGGGAGAGATTTTTTTCGATATCAAGAGAGATGCGAAAAGTATTGCTGCACGACGTCCCTTCAAGATTGAAAACAAGACCCATTGTTGCCATGGATTGGGGACACTCCAGACTTAAGGAGTCTGCGGAATCCAATAGTTCGGGAGTAATGTCGCCGGCTCTGCCTGATACGGCAATCACACGGTCAGGGCGGCGCGTGCAGGCCAGGTGAATTCTGCCATTCAGTTTTACAAGGTTCCCGCTTTCCAAAAACTCGACCCTGTCGAGTCCCCCCAGCCTTAACATATTGTAAGGCCTGACTGCCGCAACAAGCATGGAGTCTTTCATGTCAGTACGTGAAGCCGTAGTATAAGAAATCACCGCTTCATTTACGTTTGATTTTCCGCCTGTAATTTTTTCGACAAAGGAGATAGATCTGTAATCACCACGGATTTCAAGTTCGCCCGTGACAGTATTCCTTGAAGCGCTTATACCGCCGATAGCAGCCCGCGGTCTGAATAATGTGTTTTTTGAGAATATCCAGAACTCGAGAGACCATCCTGATTCTCCGGGTCCAGTTATCATTCCGGCACGGTCAATTTTAAGTTCACCATCGGAGAGGTAGTTTGTTACGTTCTGCCAGTTACGGTTGGTGGTGTTCAACAGTACGGGATTGGCGTACGGTTCAGAGGGACTGCTCTCTGCGGCCTCTGCGGGCACCCACAGAGGCCAGTAAAAACCGGGAAACCTGCGGTACAGCCCTGTATTGTTTATACCTGTTACAATTTCATCGGGAAGGGATTTGCCCCCCCCCGTTTTTATTAATGACGGAAAATCCCCCTGAATAAAATCGTTCCCGCCATTTTTTTTAACACGATTCCTG
>JAAYBQ010000197.1 GCA_012730035.1 Spirochaetota bacterium | reverse complement strand
GCAGTCTACCCCCTCTGCCCTCAGCAGCTGCAGGGCATCACACAGCTGATCTTCACCCGCAGGTTCAAACAGCATATCTGCAACCCCGCCGGTTTTGAATGTAGTATACTGGTCAAGGGGTATGGTGCTGTGTATGAACCCGAGTTTTTCAAGTTTTTTTGTGACAGATATATCTATTTTTAAACTGGCTTCCACGTTTTTATCCTTCAGGGGATTGCTCTTGTCCCCCCTGTGTGTAATACCCTTATCAGAAGTATTACCGCACATTTGTTAATCATTTTTACATGATCACCTGTGTCAATTAAAATCGCATAAAAACAGGGCTATAAAAAAAGAAACCCCCTGTGAAAATTCATTTCAGGGGGAGATAAAGAGGAAGCAAAAATGTTAACTCAAAATAGTAAGTTGGCATTCTGGAAACATAATCGCCAAAAACTTGCTGAATAAATGATGTTAAAACATATAATTTGTCAAATATTTTTTAATAATTCGTGCAATTATGACAATTTTTTTTTAGTTTTTTTAGTCTTCATCAGGAATGTTCCGGCTAAAACCTATGCTTCTAATAATATTTTGAAATAATTCATAGCGTTATTAAAGAAAACATAATTCAAGCTCTAATAATCAGTTTAAAACGGGCCTGGTGCCGGGATCTTTATGTTGCACATGGACTTACCGCGCCCGGCGGTATAAACCTGTTGCGATCTCACGAATGTTAAGCCGCCGCATTCAAACGCTTAACCGGCCTCCTTATGCGTTTGCAACTAAAACATCCTGTTTGTCGCCCGGCAGAGCTTAAAACACTTTATTATTATAAAAAAAGATTAATTTTATAACTCCCCCCCGGGGGAAGCCGAAATGAGTCAATACAGCAGTAAATGTTAATCGGCTGGGGCCGAAAAAATAATTGCAGAAAGAAGTTAAAATCCCCTGAAACTGTCCAGCATTATAATGACCGGCCCTGAACTTACCGCAGCGGCTATTTATATTCTTGTTTTTTTAAGTATTAAGTCCGATAATACAATAAGGCGGCAGCACATTGTGTAATTATTCTGTTACGCCTGCACTTTCCGGTTAAGGAGTCTTTTAGCAGTATGCGGAAAGGTTCAGGCTGCTGATGATATGGGGACTAATGACTGTTTTCAACTGTTTCTGTTTTAATAAGGGCGAAAAAACTGTTAATAAAAGAATACGGGCATGCGCAGAAAAGAAAAAAAAATAATTATCCCGGATATCAGCGAATTCACTGACGATGACGGGAAAAAATGGGTCCAGACATCTACTGATGACCTCTTTTCAATGCGTGAGCTTAATGACATTATCTCCAGCATAGAGAAGGAACGGGCGAAGGATGAAGTTGTACTGGCGCGCATAGATTTCCAGAAGGTGGACAGGGAATTTTATGATGCCGCAGTTGAGCTGCAGAAGAGGCTTCAGAAACAGACCAGGCTGATGCGGGAGTATATTAAACAGTCCAATTCAATTATTGACCGGAAGAATAAAAAACTCAAAGAGCTTATAGAGTACATAAGAAAACTGCACCAGTTCCTTGCATACCTTAACGAAAATCCGGAAGATATAGAAAGGCTTAACATACAGCCGCAGCCCGATTTTGTCCAGCAGCCGGTTATACTCTACGAGTACGAGGATGTTGAAGAGGTCGAAGTACCCCCGGTTGGAGACCAGTCGTAAAAAATATTTGACATTATCCCTTCATAAGGCGGTCATTCCCTATCCGGAACGTCCCTTTCCGGTAAATGCACTTTCCGGAGGCATAGGTGACACTTAAAATCTACAACACACTTACCCGCAGCGTTGATGAACTCGTTCCAGGCGGGATAAAAAAAGAGCAGATCAGCGATTACCCGCCGGTAACGATTTATTCGTGCGGACCCACGGTATACAGCTACGCGCATATAGGTAATTTCCGCACGTTCATGTTCAATGATTTTCTGCGAAGGTACCTCAGGTTCAGGGGATTCAGGGTGGATCACGCCATGAACATAACAGACGTTGATGACAAGACAATCGCCGGATCAATACGCGAGGGGATGACCCTGAGGGAATATACTGAAAAATACACGGCGATTTTCTACGAAGACCTTGCAACGCTTAACATAGAGAAGGCGGAACATAATCCCAGGGCGACTGAATCGATTGATGAGATGGTAAACATACTCAGGCTGATCGACAGCAGGGGAATTCTTTATGAAAAGGAGGGTTCGCTCTATTTTAACATAGCGAAATTTGCGGGATACGGAAAGCTGTCGAACCTTGACAGCAGCGGGATCAAGGCAGGTGCGCGTTACGACGCAGACGAGTACGAGAAGGAGGATGTGAGGGATTTTGCTCTCTGGAAGGCGCCCAGGGATAACGAGCCCTGTTGGGATACTCCTTACGGTCCTGGACGCCCGGGCTGGCATATAGAGTGCTCTGCGATGATACGCAAGATATTCGGATCAACGATAGATATTCACACAGGCGGAGTGGACCTGATCTTTCCTCACCATGAGAACGAAATAGCGCAGAGCGAGGCAGCCTACGGAGAGAGGTTTGTGCGCCACTGGATACACGTTGAACACCTGCTTGTTGACGGCGCCAAGATGTCAAAGTCGGCGGGAAATTTCTACACGCTGCGCGACCTGCTTTCAAAAGGATATTCACCCAGGTCTATACGATACCTTCTTATGTCCGCGCATTACAGGAAGCAGCTTAACTTTACCCTTGAAGGGATAAGGCAGGCTGACCAGGCCCTTGAACGTATAGATAACATGATAGTACGCCTGAAGGATGTGCGGAACGAATCGGGGAACAGCACAGAACTGCATGACCTGACAGCGGGTATGAAGGCGCGATTTGTGGAGGCTGTTGACAACGATCTTAACATATCTGCCGGTCTTGCGGTATTCTTTGATTTTATAACAGCTGTTAATACTCTGATCTCTGCGGATAAACTTTCAACTGCGGATGCAGGCATGGTTATGGATTCGCTGCGGGAGATCGACAGCGTTTTAGGATTTATATTTTACGGCAACGATGAGAATGATGCGGACAGCGGGCGGATTGACGCTCTTGTCCGGGAAAGGATTGAAGCGAAGAATAACAGGAACTTCGCAAGGGCGGACGAAATCCGCGACCTGCTAAGGGATGAAGGGGTTATACTCGAGGATACAAAAGACGGTACAAGGTGGAAAAGAAAGAAGTCGTAACCGGGCGAAATCCCGTTATGGAATATCTTAAGAGCGTCCCTTCGGCCGACGGTATGTCTGTGCACATAGCCGAAGGCTCGCACGGCAGAATTATTGACGAGATTATCTCTCTCTGCAGAAAGAGGGGTGTGAGAGTTTCAATCGAGGGAAAATCTTTTTTCAGCAGGTTTTCATCGGCAGTGCATCAGGGGGTGGTGCTGGTTATGCCGCGAACCGGCGTGACCAGGGCAACCGGGGATGCGCTAGCGGCTGCCGCAGAGAACAGGGGGGTTGTTGTTCTTCTGGACCAGGTCACCGACCCGCATAACATGGGTTCCATAATACGTTCAGCCGAGGCGCTGGGCTGCAGGGCTGTAATCATTCCGAAGAATAATTCAGCGGCTGTTAATGAAACTGTCATAAAAACAGCTGCCGGTGCCACTGCCCACATAGATATAATACAGGTTACCAATGTCGCGCAGTGTATTGAGGAACTAAAGGGTATGGGCTTCTGGATTATAGGCACAAGCGACCATGGTACGGTAAGTACAGGTGAACTGAAAAATATTCTTCCCGCCTGCATTGTTATAGGTGGTGAAGGCAAGGGGATGAGGCGCCTTACCGAAGAGAAGTGCGATTACACGGTATCGATCCCCCTGAAGGGAAGAGTCTCATCGCTGAACGCATCGGTTGCCGCTGGAATTGTAATTTATGAGGTTCTGAAAGACTCGTAGGATTACCAGGCTCCCGGCCGTTTTTTGCCCCATGAAAAAATACTTGCCAATAAGATGCAATGATTATTGCCTTCCAGATATAACTATAAAACAACAGGTAAACGATGGACTTGGCTCACATAAGAAATTTTTCAATTATAGCACATATTGACCACGGCAAGTCAACACTTGCGGACAGGATAATCGATAAGTGCCGTCTGGTGAACGACAGGAACCGCAAGGACCAGATGCTCGACACTATGGACATTGAGAGGGAGCGCGGTATAACGATAAAATCGAATGCTATTACCCTTAATTACACCTCAAAGTCGGGTGAGGAATTTGTTTTTAACCTGATAGACACTCCGGGCCACGTGGACTTTACATACGAGGTTTCACGCGCGCTTTCGTCCTGCGACGGGGTAATACTCATAGTTGACGCATCACAGGGGGTTGAGGCCCAGACAATCGCAAATTTCTACCTGGCTCTTGATAACGACCTTGAGATTCTTCCTGTAATAAACAAGATTGATATGCCCAGCGCAAACATAGAGAGTACAAAGGAGCAGCTTGAAAATGTGCTGGGGCTCGATTCGGACCTGGCAGTTCTGGCATCGGCCAAGCAGGGTATCGGTATCGAAGAAATACTCGAAAAGGTGATAGAGATAATACCGGCTCCGTCCGGTCGGGAGGATGCACCTTTGAAGGCGCTTATATTCGATTCATTCTATGACCAGTACCTGGGCGCCGTAATCAAGGTGCGTATAATTGATGGAAGAGTCAAAAAGGATGATGTCATAAAACTATTTGCAACCGGGAAGGAGTTCACCGTAACTGAGGTCGGGGCTTTCAGGCTTGAACTTGAAAAGAGGCCTTCGCTGGGCCCGGGTGAAGTGGGGTACATAGTCGCAGGCATTAAAAGCGTTGTGGATACAAAGATAGGTGACACTGTTACATTGGCGAAAAATCCTGCACCTGAACCTCTTAAGGGTTTTAAAAACGTAAAGTCCATGGTCTTTTCCGGGCTTTACCCCATGTACAGCGATGAATACCAGGATCTGCGCGATGCTCTCTTCAAGCTTCAGTTGAATGATGCGTCCCTTCTGTTTGAAGCCGATAATTCTTACGCGCTGGGATTTGGTTTCAGGTGCGGATACCTGGGGCTGCTTCACATGGAGATTGTTCAGGAGAGGCTTGAACGTGAATTTGACCTTGCCCTTGTTACGACAGCACCGAGCGTTGAATACAGGATATACCTTTTAAACGGCAAGGAGATGGTAATTGATAATCCGGTCAACCTTCCCGATCCCGGAACCATAGAAAAAATAGAGGAGCCGTATGTCCGTGCGTCCATAGTAACCCCTAATGATTACGTCGGGAACATTATGCAGCTTGTTACAGACAGCCGGGGCATACATAAAAACATGGAGTACATAACGCCGCAGCGGGTCCAGCTTACGTATGAACTTCCGCTCTCGGAGATCGTGTTCAACTTTTATGACAAGCTCAAGTCTATTTCGCGGGGATACGCTTCTTTTGATTATGACCTTATTGACTTCAGGGTTTCTGACATGGTGCGTGTTGACATATTGGTTAACGGCGAGCCCGTTGACGCACTTTCGTTTATTGTTCACAGGGACAAGGCGCGCATAAGGGGCAAGGATATTATTGAAAAACTGAAGGACATTATTCCCAGGCACCAGTTCAAGATACCTTTGCAGGCAGCCATAGGCGCATCAATTATTGCTCGCGAGAACATATCTGCCCTGCGCAAGGATGTTACTGCCAAGTGCTACGGCGGGGACATTTCAAGGAAACGGAAACTGCTTGAGAAACAGAAAGAGGGTAAAAAGCGGATGAAGATGATAGGGTCGGTCGAGGTGCCGCAGGAGGCCTTTTTAACGATTCTTAAAATAGACTAAAGTATAAACCGGGCTGCCGCCCGGTTTTTTTATAAGGCAAGCCCGGAAAAAATGTCCCCTTATTCATGAAATTTTTTTTTATACGCCTTTTTGTATTATATTAATAATACTATAAATATAAAATGACTAAAAGATGGCAGGTGTAAATATGAATAATGGCAAAACAGGTGTTATTTCGGATGATGTAAAAAAATGTGTAGACCAGGTTATTAAATATGTCGGAAAGGAGATCAAGCTGGGCATGACCCTGGCGCTGGGCAAGCCCGTACTGATTGCCAATGAGTTTTACAGAAGGGCAAAAGAGGACCCTTCAATAGATCTGAAAATAATTACAGCCCTTCCGCTTGAACACCCCAAAGGGCATACCGAGATCGAGAAAAGATTTCTAAAACCTATTGCTGACAGGCTTTTTGACGGAGTACCCGAATTTGAATTTATGCTCGATTTGCGCGCCGGCAAACTTCCGGCGAATGTGAATATCTATGAATTTTTCGGCAAGGCGGGCGCCAACCTGAACGAACCTCATTACCAGCGGCATCATTTTTCGTCAAACTATACGCACTGCTGCCGGGACGCCATGGATTACGGCTGCAATGTTTTTGCGCAGCTGCTCTCTGTGAAAAAGTTAAACGGTAAACTTAAATATTCCATGGGCTGCAACACCGATATATGTGTAGAGGCCCTTCATGATATTAAGGAGCTGCGCAGGCAGGGGTACAGGGGTGCGGTTATTGCCGAGGCAAATGAAAATCTGCCCTACATGTATGGTGATGCTCTTGTGGATGCTTCGGAATATGATATTATACTGCAGGGGCAAAAGTTTAATTATAAACTTTTCGGCGCGCCAAAGGATCCGGTTGCGCCCGCGGATCACATGATTGGAATAAACGTGAGTACCCTGATCAAGGATGGAGGGACAATCCAGGTCGGTATAGGCGCGCTGGGAGATGCCATTGTTGCCGGGCTTGTAATGCGCAACGAGCACAACGAGGTTTACAGGGATGTAATAGAGAAGGCCGGGCTGACCACGCGATATGCTGAGCTTATTAATAAGTGGGGCGATACGGGAAGGTTCAAGAAGGGGTTATATGGTTCTTCTGAAATGTTTGTTGATGCCTTTATGCAGATGTACAAGAGCGGCATACTTAAGCGCAAGGTGTTTGACAGCATACCTCTTATGAAGCTTATAAATAAGGGTGAGCTTTCTGCGGATAAAATACCGGTTAATATTCTGGACAAACTTGTGGCAATGAAAGCTGTGCATGCGAAGCTTGAAAAGGAGGATTTTGATTTTCTCACTGAGTACGGCATATTAAAACCGGGGCTTAAGTTTGTTAAAGGGACTATAAAGGACGGGAAGAGCAGTTATCCTGGAGACCTGACCAAAAAGGCCAACAGCACAAAAATCAGGAAAATTCTCGGGAAAGAACTGAAGAATGGCAAGGTAATACTCGGAGCATTCTTTTTCGGACCCCAGGCCTTTTATAATGCTCTTAATGAAATGAGTGAAGAGGAGAGGCAGCTTTTTGGGATGTCAGGAGTTGAAAAGGTCAACCAGCTTTATGGCGGCGAGGAGCTGCGCGCTCTGCAGAGAAAGGACGGGCGCTTTGTAAATACCGGCATGGTTGCCTCGCTCCTGGGTGCTATTGCATCGGACCAGCTTCAGGACGGCAGGGTGGTGAGCGGTATAGGCGGGCAGTATAACTTTGTTTCGATGGCCCAGGCCCTGCCAGACGGCAGGATTATAATGATGGTTAAAAGCACCAAGGGCTCTGGTAAAACCCTGAAGTCGAATATAGTATTCAGTTACGGACATTGTTCCATACCCAGGCACCTGCGTGATATAATTGTGACCGAATACGGTATAGCAGATGTCAGGGGAAAACCGGATGAAGAGGTTATTGCGGCAATGCTTAATATTGCTGATTCGCGTTTCCAGGATGAGCTGCTTGAACAGGCAAAAAAGGCGAAGAAAATTCAGCCCGATTATAAAATACCTGAAGAGTACAGGCATAATACACCGGATAAAATTTTCAAACTGCTGAAGCCTTACCAGGATGACGGTTACTTCAAGCCGTTCCCCTTTGGTACAGATCTGAACGACGACGACATTGCCCTTGGCGGATCGCTGAAAGTACTTAAGGCAACTGCTGCAGGATCTCCTTTAAAACTGGTTAAGGGTCTTCTGGTTGAACTGTTCAGGCCTTTACCTGAGTCTGCGCAGAGGCATATTGAGCGCATGAAGCTTTCGAACCCGGCGTCCGTAAAAGAACGTATAATGCGCAAGATGGTGGTTTTTGCACTCCGGAACAATAACAGGCTTTAAACTTAAAAAAAGCCGGGCGGATGCCCGGCTTAACTAAAAAAGAGGTTATTTAGAAAGTACAACTAGTTATCACCGAAACACTTACGTATATGATCCTCTGATGGTGGCCTTGTCGTCATGGTCACGATAAAGGTTACAATAATTGAGACCGGAAGAGCCGCAACTATGGGATCGACAAACTGGATTTTCGCAGAGATTGTAGGCACGCCGAAAATTATATTGCACAGACCCAGCGGTACAGCAATCTTCGAGTAGACGAACAGCATCCAGAAGAGCGCCGCGCCCAGTCCTGTAAAGAACCCTGCCAGAGCCGCGGCCCTGGTAATTCTTTTTGTAAAGAGTCCGCCGAAATAGAGAGGCAGGAATGTTGCGGCGCAAAGGCCCATAAAGAGCGATGTTCCTATGGCAATTATGGCAGATCCCTGTTCAAAAAACCTGGGCAGAAAGTAGGCCAGGAGTGTTGAAAGAATAATCCCCACACCCATAGCCATCTTGATTGTAAATACGGGGTTTTTTGTCTTAACTTTCATTCCGTGGTCAAGGAAGTCGCGCCCGAATGCGGAACCCATGGTGTGGAACTGCGAACTGAGCGTTGACATTGCAGCAGCAAGAAGGGTGATCATAAAAAGTGCGCCGAACCATCCCGGCATTGCGCTGTGTATATAGAGCGGAATTATATTGTCAACGACCTTGTTCGCGGCCAGAAAAGAAATTTTGCCGAATGACGGGTTGTTGAAAAAGTAGACGTTTGTAAGTGCGCCAACGGTAAAGGCAACACCTGTCATCATAAGGATGAATACGCCGCCTACCAGTGTTCCCCGGTTAAGTTCCCGGTCGCTTTTTACTGTCATGAAACGCACTGCGAGCTGAGGCTGGGCAAGTACTCCGATTCCCACACCCAGTACAATTGAAGAGATAAGCTGCCACGAGAAAACCGAACCCGGTTCGGGCATTGCTGTCCATCCCCGGAACCCCTTTGCTCCGAAAACCTTGACCCCTTCGGGCGCGAGACTGGTAAGCGACTGGTGTGAATCTATAACACCACCGAGCATCCAGTATGTTGATACAAGCAGAATGATCATACCTACAAACATGATGCTTCCCTGGAATGCGTCTGTGTAAAGGACACCCTTAAGCCCCCCCATGATTACATAAATTGCGACAATTGCCACGAAAAAGAAGAGCGCGGTTTCGTACGAGATAGAGAGTTTCTGCGCAATAAACTGAGCGCCGCCGATTATAACTGAACCGGCATACAGAGGCATGGCGACGAAAATCATGAGCCCTGAAGCTGTCTGCAGCAGCGGGCTTTCGAACCGTTTACCGATAAGTTCGGGGAAAGTGTGAGCGTCGAGCCTGTGACCCATGCGACGTGTGCGTTTACCGAATATTACGAACGCGATAAAGATACCCATGAGGATGTTCAGGAATGTAAGCCAGAGTACACCCATACCGTAGAGTGCTGCGGCTCCGCCAAAACCCACTATGGCTGACGTACTGATAAATGTTGAACCGTATGATACTGCCATGATAACGGGGTGAACCGATCTTCCTGCCAGAAGAAAGTCGGTTTCGCTCTTTGTGTGCCTGTATCCAAGGTAACCAAGGTAGGCGGTAATCATAAGATATACCAGTGTTACTATGATAATCAGAAGAAGGTTGTTCATTATAGTTCCTCCCCGTCATTATCAGGTTCGTGCTGTTCCCATGTCTTTTCTTCAGCAACCTCGCGTGAAACCACATCGTCTGCGGGAACATTCCAGTTTTTGACTCCATAAACCACGCATAAGAGCGCAGCGCCAATGGAGAGAGTATAGGCAAGCAAAACGCCAATTCCGCTTAATCCAAGCATCTGTTACTCCTTAATTATTTTTATAAATTCCGCCTCTGAGTACAGAGACGATAAAATCCCATTCGGACATGTACTCGCGTTTTACCTCTGCGGCGTCGCGGCCGGACATGAAGGCCCTGATGAAGTGATTGCGGGTTTTAAGCAGCAGCCATTCCATAAGGTTAAGCAGGCTGTCGTAATTATAGGCAAGCCGGGACCTGTCGGCATCGCCGAAAATACCCCTGAACCTGGAGAAGAAAATTTCACGGACTTTTGACGAAACACCTTCGTCTATTATATGCGCGGTCATGATTATCAGTTTTATCTGAACCGGGTTCTCCAGGTAGAAGTCAATAGCCTTTGTGGCTGCGAGGTGGAATCTTTCAAGCAGGTCTGAGGGGAGCTTTGAGTAATCACCTATTTCTCTGATGATGTGGTCGTAGAGAAGGTTGTACGCGTGATCGGCCACAAAGAGGAAGAGTTCCTCTTTTGAAGAAATATATTCATACAGGCCCCCTTTGGATATGCCCGATTTTTTGATAATGCGGTCAAGGGAGCCCTTTTCGTAACCCCATTCGGCAAATTCTTCTATTGAGCTTTCGATTATTCTGCTGCGTTTTTCTTCTGAAATTCTGCTGAAGGTCTTTTTCATTAAATTCTCCGACTATATGGTCGGCGAATATATGGCCGGCATGTAAAAAGTCAATAAAAAAATGATGATATTTTAATGTTAATTTTTTAAACATTTTGCAGAGCAAAAGGTTCCATTCCACCCGCCGCCGAAGGCGGCGGGTGGAATTAAATCATAATATTACACTAAAAGATATTAAATTCAATTCTGATTTTTTAAACATTTTGCAGAGTAAAATGTTCCATT
>JAAYBQ010000196.1 GCA_012730035.1 Spirochaetota bacterium | reverse complement strand
TTCGCACGAAACAGGTCTTTATATACTTGGAGGCAGGGGCAGGTACTCCCGTAATACACCGGACGAAATTACTGAAGTCTCAATGAACCGCGGGCTTGACGGTGATTCGCTTGTGAGGTGTTCCCGTCTTTCAGCAAAAGTCGACAACAGCTGTATCCAGGACGGGTTCCAGATCTACCTGCACAACTTTATCCTTACCGCAGAAGGTA
This sequence comes from Spirochaetota bacterium, assembly GCA_012730035.1. Classification (GTDB taxonomy): domain Bacteria; phylum Spirochaetota; class UBA4802; order UBA4802; family UBA5550; genus JAAYBQ01. The sequence continues at coordinate 2,454 of JAAYBQ010000196.1, read as the reverse complement.
AGTGGGCAGTAGTGCAGCAGGGGATGAACGATGCAAGCGGAATGGCCAGAAGATACCACTGGCATTCTGATGAGGTCAAGTCATTTGTTTCCGATCCTCACAGTGCCATTGAAGGTGAGAATATGGGCGAAATCCTCAACCTTAGCGACAGCAGGGCGGACTCTGCACGAAGTTCTATAGTGGACTTTTTATCTATGCACCCTGAGAAACAGCAGAATGAAATAAATCTTGTTCTTTCATCGCGACACCTTGATATGCCCGGCCACCACGATGTGAGGCCAAAGGATGTTGACAGTAAACGCCTGGGTGCTGTGCTTGCGGCCGCGTATGATAAGCGCTTTACCGAGTTTACAGACGCATTGCTTGTAAAGGGCCTGGGGCCGCGGACAATACAGGCCCTGGCGCTTGTGTCCGAAGTGATTTACGGCGCGCCTTCCCGTTTCAGTGATCCCGCGCGGTTCTCATTCGCACATGGCGGCAAGGACGGCCACCCTGCCCCGGTACCGCTTAAAGTATATGATAAATCGATCGGTGTACTTAAAAGTGCTGTCAGATCCGCAAAACTTGGCAACAGTGATAAACTGGGCGCCCTTAAAAAGCTGGACTGCCTGGTACGGCATATCGAAAATAACTATGAACCGCAGGCTGATGTAAAGAGGCTTATTGCGCATGAACGAAGAATCGCCTCGCTCCATGGCGGACGCACAGTGTTTGACGGCAAACATAACAGTAATGATGTGCAGCTTAAACTGTTTTAGTATTCAGCCATTTATTGCTTTATAAAAAATCAGGATAAATTGATTATACTTGACAAAGCCTGCTTTTCTTTTTATTTAATTCATACAGTATATATATGAATAACAGCGATTTACTAAAAAATATTAATCAATCAATCACCGGCCAACTGGGCGATATTACAGACCGGGTGATCCTGTACGGATCAAGGGCACGGGGGACTTCCGATGACAGTTCCGACTATGATATTCTCGTTATACTTAACAGAGAAATTGACTGGCAGCTTGAATGGAAAATATATGATATCTGCTATGACATCTCCCTTGATAATGACATACTTATAGATGTAAAAATTATTTCATCGTCTGAATTACAGACTATTCGCGGCAGACAGCCCTATGTTCAGAACGCCATAGACTCTGGTGTATACGCATGACACTCTCTGAAACAGAACGCATCGAACTAATCAGACACCGGAAAGAAAAAGCATACAGTTTTCAAAAAGAAGCCGTTTTTTTATTCGATTCTGGACTTTATAATACGGCTGTTAACCGTATCTATTACGGGATGTATCATATTGTATCTGCCCTGGCTCTTAAAGATAATTTCACTACAGCAAAACACATGCAGCTTATTGGATGGTTTAATCGGGAATATGTAAAAACTAAAAAAGTTGATCATCTTGCAGGCAGGTATTTCATGAGGGCGTTTGAAATGCGCTCAAAAGGAGATTATGATGACTTTACACAATACACAGAATCAGAAGTAAAAGAATTACTGCAAAACATGAATCATTTATTAGACATTATCAGCAATCTACTCTAATAGTCATCATTTTTAGTAGATAGATCCACCCCCGGCTTCAGGTGAAACCCTCGAACAATTTGCCAGACGACAAACATAACAGTAACGATGTGCAGCTTAAACTGTTTTAACTACGCACCGAAATCAAAGTTAAAACATCTACTGCCTTTTATGTTACTGTCCCAGCATCCCCCTGCGCAGCACGTTGAGTTTCTCTTCGGACCTGTTTGTAAGCCATATACCAAAGAGCGCCCTCTTGAGCGTCATGTTCTTTATTGTGACCGCTGGAGTTCTGCTGAAATTTTTGTAAACCCTTACGCCATCAGCCTTTGAATATGTTATGTCAAAGACATCGTTCTTTGAAATACTCCCGCTGAAAACCTGCAGGAACTGTTTGATCTCGCTGTCGATGCTTCTTATGTCTATTCCCAGGTTACGCGTTGATTCATGAAATCCGGCCAGCGTGTTCTCGCTGAACTCCTGCGCGTTCACACTGCGCACCATCTGCAGCCTTATGACCATCGGCTCGCCCGAATTTATTATGGCCGCGGCATTTGTTGTTCTGCTCTTAAGGTAAAGGCCGCACACATATACATCAACACCGATGGCGAATTTCTCCCTGAGTCCCGCGCCGTTAAGTACAAGGTTATCCTGTCCCAGCTTGTAATATTCGGGCATATTGACGCCGGCAATTTCTCTTGCCAGGCAGACTGAACATAGAAGAGCGACGGTGATTAAAATTGTACCTGTTCTTTTTAACATAACTTACTCCTTTAACTGTTTTATAAGTTTTTCAGTAAAATGATAATTATGTGCCGGCAGGCAGCGCTCTTGCCCGGGACTCCATGATTACAAATCAGCAATCATTCTTAAAAATACCTGTTAGTACAACAAGGTTGTTCCCCCCCTTAAGCG
>JAAYBQ010000195.1 GCA_012730035.1 Spirochaetota bacterium | reverse complement strand
TGCCGCGAATGTTTGAAAAGATTTACCACGCGGTGCAGCAGCGCGTGCATGAATCCAGGCCTCTGCGCCGTTTAATATTCAGGGCTGCCATGAGAATCGGCGAAAGAAATATTAACTACCTTGTTCATGATATTGAACGCCGGGGACATTTTGCCCTGATCTATTCACTGGCAGAAAAACTGGTATTCTCGCGGATTAAAAAAAACATCGGAATGGATCGCCTGCGCTTTGCGGTATCAGGCGGCAATTCCCTCTCTGAAGAGATCGCAAAATTTTTTATGCGCATAGACATCCGTATAATTGAGGGTTACGGTCTTACCGAGACTTCACCGGTGGTGAGCGCCATAAGGCCTGATTTTATCAAAACAGGCGCTGTCGGCAAAGTGCTTGAAGGCACAGAGGTGCGCATTTCCGAAGATGGCGAACTGCTTATAAGAGGCCCGCAGTTGATGAAGGGATATTTTAACGATGAAAAATCCACTGCTGAAGCATTTACACATGACGGTTATTTTAAAACAGGCGACCTGGGATACTTTGACGATCATGGATACCTGCACATCAACGGAAGAAAAAAGGATATAATCATAACCTCAGCAGGCAAGAACATATCTCCACTTAACATAGAAATGAACCTGATGTACTCAAAGTATATTGAACAGGCTGCTGTTATCGGTGAAGGAAGAAACTACCTGACCGCGCTGGTTGTCCCGGACTTTGAATTACTGGAGGCATGGGCAGAACGCCGGGGTATAGTCTGGAAGAACAGGGGTGACCTGCTTGCTCACGAAAAGGTCAGGATGCTTTTTAAAAGAGAGATAGACCGTCATCAGAAAAATTTTTCGCGCGTGGAACAGGTTAAAAAATACATCCTGATGAAAGAGCCCTGGACACAGGAGAGCGGCGAACTTACCCCATCAATGAAGGTCAAGCGCCGTGTAATCAATAAACGGTATGCCACACTTATAGAATCGATGTACCTTGAGTAGGCCACACCATATACTCCCTGCCAGGGAAGATCTTTCTTCACTAAAAAAAGACTGCCGGTTTTCAGACAAGCCTTTCCCTGTTTCTTATGAAAATAGTAAATCCCCTGCCTGAAAAAAATTACCCCCTGCTATACGCACGGTCAGACACAAAGATAAATTTGATTTTTCCCGAACAATTCTGATATTTATGATACTCCCTGCTTGGTATATTAATGCACCGCGGGCAATCCTGCTCTACAATGGACTTAAATCTGCGGTCTTTATGCCGGCGGAAGATAGCATTTGCTGGAAGTTTATTATTGACAGGTATAAGACTCGATTTTAATATACTGATAAATTTTAACCCGGGGTGTATATGAAAAACATAATTTCGATCCTCTCTCTGGTGCTGTTTATTTGCGGCTGTACCAGTAAAACAGAAAAAAAGATTATGATCGGCCTTGTCAATTTTGTCACGGGGAGCGTTTATATTATTTCCGTTGAAGGCAAAGAGACATCGGCTGTAGCGGGCATCCCCGTTGACAGTGGGATGAAAATCCGCACAAAGGGTGAAAATTCCCTCTGTGAAATCTATATTGATGAAAACATAGTAAAAATTTTCGGCAACACCGAACTCTCAATAGATTCCCTTACGCATGATAAAAATACGGGCGTTGAAAAAACGCATCTTTCGTTAAACAAAGGCAGAAGTTTTTTCAGGATTAAAAACAGGCTCATGAAAGAACAGGAATTTTCTGTTAAGACCAGCACATGCACAGCTGCAGTCCGCGGGACAGAATTTTTTATTACAGATAAAGGGAAGTCCAGCACAGTTGCATGCCTTGAAGGCAGGGTACAGGTAGAATCTGTCAGCCGTAAAAATACCGTTGACGCTGAAGAGAACGAACAGGTTATTGCGACCGGAGACTCCCGGCTTGTAAAGAGTAATCTTAAACAAAAACAGACAGACACCCTGCGTAAAGATTCAGAAGTAAAACCCGCGTCAGATAACAACCTTAAAACATTCGGGAATATTGAAAAGGGCGACGCCACAACACTGACAGCTATAAGAAAAAAGCTTAAACGACTCCGCACACCCGCTGAAATAAAAAAGAAACAGTCAGAACCTGAAAATGACGAAGAGAGCGGAGAATACAGAATAGATCTGCCTTTTTATAAATTAAAGTAGATACTGCATCAGCCAACATGATCAGGTTTAATACCTTTGAGGCTATTGCATAAAATCCCATGAAAAAAAAAGTTTCTGGCGAACGGTTTACAATTACATACAGGCTTTCAGGGAACGAGGCTGATGCCCTTGCCGCAGCAAAGGATATATGCATTGAACAGACGGTCGAGTTCCCTGAAGAACTGGTCAGCGACAGCTTCATAAGGGAGAACATATTCGGCAGAATAGAATCATTCAATGCTGACCGCGGCGGATGGTTCAATGCCTCTGTAAGTTTCGCGGTCGAAACCTCGGCATTCGAGTTCACCCAGTTCCTTAATGTCATATTCGGCAACATAAGCCTTAAACCAGGAATAATCATCAGCGACATATCCCTTCCATTATCACTTGCAGAAAAGTTTCCCGGACCACGCTTCGGCGTAAAAGGTTTGCGCGACATACTGAAAGTTTATAACAGGCCGCTGATAGCATCGGCCATAAAACCAATGGGAATGTCCACTTCGCAGTTCGCCGGGCTTGCCGCTCAGTTTGCGCGCGGCGGGATCGACATCATCAAGGATGACCACGGTTTATCAGACCAGCCATTCTCGCGCTTCAGGGAACGTGTTCAGGCATGCGCCATTTCAGTTCTTGACGCGAACTCAAAAAGCGGCGGGAGAACACTCTACTTTCCCAATATAACTGCGCCTACTCATGAAATAACGGAGCGTGCATTCTATGCGAAAGAAAATGGCGCCGGTGGAGTACTTGTATCACCTGCAATAACCGGCTTCGACGTAATGAGGCAGCTTGCTGCTGATGAAAGCTTAGGGCTACCTGTAATGAGTCATCCCGCCTTCATTGGCCCCTACCTTTCGGGCGCATCGGGATTTACGCACGGCGCGATGCTGGGCAAACTTATGCGCATGGCGGGGGCCGACATAGTTGTCTACCCCAACTTTGGCGGACGTTTTTCGTTCACAAAAGATGAATGCGCCGATATAGTCAGTGAATGCAGAAGTAAATTCGGCCGCGCAAAAAGTATATTCCCCTCACCCGGCGGCGGGATGAACTTTTCGAATATTCCTGAAATGACATCATTTTACGGAGAGGATGTAATTTACCTCATGGGGGGCGGGCTGTTCAGGCGAAGCAGCGACCTCGCGGCTAACTGCCGCGAGCTGCTGCAGCTTGTAAGGGGAAAAACCTGACCGGCTTATGCCAGCGCCCCTCCATCGACAACAATAGTGGCACCCGTTGTAAAGGATGAAGCGTCTGATGCCAGGTAAAGCACGGCACCGCACATTTCATCGGGCTGTGCAGGCCGGCGCATCGGTATCATCGGCAGAAGAACCTTCTCCATAAGTTCATCGTTCTTGACCATTACAGATGCGAACTTTGTGTCAGTAAGTCCGGGCAGCAGGGCATTTACCCTTATTCCGGAAGAAGCCAGTTCCTTGGCAAATGATTTTGTCATGGCAATAACTCCGGCCTTGGTTATTGAATAGACCCCCTGCATGGGCGCGGGCTTTATACCGTTTATTGACGCCACGTTTATTATAGATCCCTTGCCGCTCTTCATCATCAGTTTAGCGCCGTACTGGCTCATAAAAAAGTTGCCCTTGAGGTTAACATCCATGGTCTTGTCCCACACATCCTCTGAGGCATCAACAATTCCGCCAAAGTAAAAGTTCATGGCCGCGTTGTTTACAAGTATATCGAGCCTGCCGTATTCTGATTCAATAAATTTAAAGAGACCTTCGATCTCTGCCAGAACACCGTTGTGGCAGGCCTTTGACACAGCCTTTCCACCAGCAGCTTTAATTGCAGATTCGACCTCGGGCAATCCTTCCATAGTCTTGTTCGTAATGATAACCTCCGCGCCATACTCCGCAAGGGCTTTTGCGATACTTTCACCAATACCGCGGCTTGCCCCGGTTACAACTGCAACTTTTCCCTTAAGATTAAAATCCACTATCATGTTCTCCTCCCTGTTATTTTACACCTTTAAGAAATTCCGGCTGCATGAATGCAGGCTTCGGGTAATCGTAGAATCCTTTTTTTGTTTTTTTACCAAGATATCCTTGGTCGACATAGCTGCGCAACAAGGCAGCGTGTTTGCGCCAGTGGTCGTCGTTGTTTTTTTCGGCCCAGTACTCTGTAAAGCTGAGCATGGTATCCAGGCCTATGCTGTCCATAAGGCCGAAAGGCCCAAACATCATCCTGGTTACACCCATCCACGACCTGTCGATATCCTCGATTGACGCGACATTTCTTGTTTTAAGTGTCAGAGCAGCGGTAAAGACTGCGCCTATCATGTAATTAAAAACGTAACCCGAATGTTCCTTCTCGAGCATAATGGGGAGCATGCCTGTCCTGATTGCAAACTCCCTGACAAGTTGTACAGCCTCTTTCGATGTTCCCGGATGGGGCATGATGTCAACAACATTGGTCATGCTCACATCGTGATAATGCAGGGCCAGGAATTTTTCAGGCCTGCCTGTTGCATCTGCTATCATCGACGGCAGAAGGGTCGATGTGTTCGTTGTAAATATAGTCCGTTCAGGACAGAGTTTGTTAAACTGAGAAAAAATTTTAACCTTGAGGTCGGGTTTTTCAGGTACAGATTCGTTAATTATATCCGCACCCTTTGCTGCAAGCTCAGCATCAGTTGTCGTCGAAATGCGTTTGATGGCCGCATCAGCTTCATCCTGCGTGCACTTCTTCCACAGAACAAATCCCTTGAATATTTCGGGGATACGCTCCATCGCTTTAGCCAGTGCATCGGCGTTGATGTCATATATAACAACATCGTAACCTGAAAGAGAACACGGCACACTTATCTGCTGCCCCATTGTCCCGGCTCCCAGCAGAACCACCTTTTTAATATCGTCTATGTTCATTGATCTCTCCTTTTATTTTACAGATCAGATTTTGCAATTACGCCGAGTGCTGAAGCTTCAAGGATTTTTATGGCGAATATGAGCATCCTGAATCTCTCATCCTTAGTCTGTCCGTTGTAAAACCTGTAGTATATCTGCTGCGCAATCACAGCCAGCCTGAACAATCCGAAGCAATAATAGAAATCAAAGTTATCAATTTTTACTCCCATGAGCT
>JAAYBQ010000194.1 GCA_012730035.1 Spirochaetota bacterium | reverse complement strand
TTACGGGCAAGGCAGCCATTGATGCATACGTAAAGAGTTTTATTGATTCAATATGCAGCACGGTCCTTATACGTTATCTTGAGCCGGCATATAACAGGAGTGCAATACTTAAAGATGAACCTGAACTTAACAGTATGATGATATCATCAATTAAAGAGAAGCTGACAAGTGCGGGTGTAATATGTGACAGGCTTGAAATTATTTCAAGGGGGTATTTCCCCGCTGAGGATCTTTACAAAGAGGGCCTCACCAGGTGCAGGGAACTGCGCGAGCTGGATTTTTCCAATATTAAGCAGCAGATTTCAGTAAAAAACAGCCTTTTAAAAGACAGAAGCCAGTACGAACTTTACTATGAAAGACTTTCCAGAATTTCATCACTGATTAAGGATAATCCCGACATTTTAAAATATATTTATATTGACAAAATGGGTGATGATATAAAAGTTATTATATCTTCAGATAAAACTGGCATTCCTGTAATGTTCGGAAATCCGAGTGATGGCAAAAAGTCTGATACGAAAGGTGATATTGATAATTTCAGATAAATATCACGGAAGCAATTATTAATAAGGAGTATATTATGCCCTGCGGTAAAAAGAAGAAAAGGAAAAAGATCGCAAATCATAAAAGGAAAAAACGCAGAAGACAGAATCGTCATAAGAAAAAGTAATTTTCTTTATCCGGAGATTGGCTAACAACCAATCTCCTCTGGTATTAAGTGGTACAAAATGGCAGAATCAGCTAAAATACAGTTTTCCTGGAAAAGACGACCTTCAGAAATTAAAGGCTTTGAGCGCGCTATGTATACCACCCTTGATAATGGCGATTACATCAGGGTCGATTATAATATTGTAGACAATATGGCAAGGGTTTACGTAGAGGTTAATGGCGACAAGGCATCATCATTTTATTCAATCATAAATAATGGCAGAGTAACACTCGAAAGAAATAATACAGGCCGCTCTTCAAAAGTCGCAGAGGTAATTACCGAGAGGGCATCACATTTTTCCACCATTCCAAACAAGGAAATACTCAAAATTATTAATAGAAATTACGGAATAATTGACCGTGATTCAAAACCTGTAGCTGAAAAAAAAGCCGGTCTTATGACCCGTGAACAGGTACGTCAGAGATATTTCAGAAAAGACAATAATCCTTATGATGGCAGCAACACCCGGCAGCCTGCAGCGGCCGCCGCATCTGCAGGAATCTCTTTGATTGACCTGGTCGATGTTGTATTTGGCATACTGCTGGCCACAGGTGCATTCATAATTTTTAAGAACAGCCTGATGGCTGCAGGAACAGTAACCGTTTTCTGGGGCCTGATTCTGGGTTTTCTCGATATAATGGTCAGGGAGAGGGAACCGGTTTTTTTAAAAATAATCATTTTCCTCTTTGGCGGTGCATTTCTTTATATTTACGGATATTTTTATTATTGATAGCCGATGCCGTTTTTTTGTTGAAATGTTTTGCAAACAATCATTATTAATTCCTTAATAGTTTCGTAGAATAAAATGCTCTAATCCGCTCCTGCCAGAGAAGAGGCGAGGGCATTGTAATATTATTATACCGGCAGTCTGCTGATAAGTTATTTTAAGGAATAATTATTGAAAAAAAATATCATTAGTATTACTGTAGATATATATTAAATCAGGAATATGACAATGCACCAGAAAACCCAGGAAATTTCAACATCCCTCCAGATTGTCTGTTTTAAAATAGGTACCGAGGAATACGGAATCGATATTCTTCAGGTACAGGAGATTTTAAAGATACCTAAAATTACCAAGTTACCTAAATCGCGGGCGCATATTATAGGTGTAATGGATCTCAGGGGCAAGGTGATTCCTATAATTGACCTTGGTAAAAGGTTCGGAATTATTGCAGACCTGGCCAATTCAAGCAGGGCAATAGTTGTTGATATAGAGGGTAAGCAGGTCGGGCTTGCAATTGATTCAGTAAGTCACGTAATCAAGGTTGATTCTGGTGATATTGAGCCACCTCCTCCTGTGGTTAAGGGTATATCGGGTAAATATATTGTGGGGATAGCAAAACTTAAGAGCGGGTTTGTAGTTATACTCGATATAAACCAGATATTCTCCGCAGAAGAACTTGTGTCGATGTAGCTCCTGTCAGTATGCTGCAATCAGTATGGTTTCTATTTCACCGGGTGATAAAGGCCTGGGCGTATTGTTTATAAAAGGATATGTATAGGCCAGTTCGGCAATTTCTTTAATCTGGTTCTGTGTTATATCAAAACTAGACAGCCTCTGCGGAATATCAAGGTCGATCTCCAGTTTTCTCACAGCCTCAACTGCTTTAATTGCTGCTTCGATAACTGTTATATCCCTCACGTCCTCCCCCATAACTTTTGACATCTGTACATATTTACCAGGTGACGTTGTCAGGTTGTACTCCATTATGTGGGGTATTATCAGCGACATGGCAAGATCCACCTCGATGGCTGTTTTTGATGAAATTGCCAGTGATATTGCCAGGGACGTCGATAAAAAGGCCACGGAGAATGCTATTCCGCACATCGCAGATGCCGTTGAAAGGTTTACGCGCGGCACCGGATTTTTAGGCTCCTTGTATGTTACGGGAAGGTTCCTGAAAATCAGGTCTATGGATTTAAGAGCGTATATGTTTATTACATCGTTGTTCATTGTTGAAATGACCGATTCTGTTGCTATTGCAAGAGAGCTCAAAGATGTTTTAAGTATCTTCTCCTCCGGGGCATAAAGGGAGAGTTCCGGATCAATTATTGAGACTGCAGGGTAGAGGTCTGTGTTGAAGCTGACTTTTTTTGTGTTGCCGTGTATCTCCTTAAGATAATACAGGGGGGCAATCTCAAATCCGAATGAAGGGTAAGCCGGTATGGTTATCAGCTTTACCGGGGGATTGGGAAAGTCTGTTGTGCTGAATGCCTCGTAGCAGAATATGTAATTTGACGTAAGGAGTGCAATGGCCCGGGCGCAGTTCATGGAATCGACGCCGCCAAATCCGATAATTACATCAGCCTTTGTTTTTTTTATGAACGATACTGCAATGTCAATATCTTCAGTGGTCGGATTAGCGGGAATTTCGTCGTAGATAATGCAGCCGAGATTTCTTATTTTAAAGTACTTGTATATTTCTGAAAGGGGTTCGTTGTAGATTTCAAAATCTGAGGCTATGGTTACAATTACTGCCCTTGTGCCATGGCCGGCAACAATGTCGGGAATATTTCTGCTTATACCCTGGCGGATATATATTTCAGTAGGGAGATGAAATTCAGGTAAAATCAGACCGTCCAAGTTATCCCTTCCGTGGTTCATTTAGACTTTAAGAATAAAAAAAGCGGACATAACTGATATACCCGCTTCTTGAATAATAAGCATTATAACGTGTTATTTCAGTAACCGGTACTCATCTAAGAAGAGAGTCAGCAATTTTGTTGGCTACCATTTCAAGCATCTTGTTGTCGTTGAAATCGTATGAGCCTTCCTGTATTTTCTGTTTCAGCTCTTTGACTCTTTCAAGCCTGATATCAGGTGTTTCTTTGATCGTGAGGGTATGTTTTGCAATCTCTGCAGCCTGTTTACCTTCACTGGAAATCTGGATAGAATCGCTTTTTTCAGCGTCCTTTTTACCTGAAAGAGGTTTGCTTTTCCTGGTTTCCGATATGTTGTTTATGTTTCCGATTTTATCGATTACCATAATATATATCCCTTCGCTTTTGTATTAAATATATCGGTTAAAAATGTCAAATCTTTAATTATTTATTTGTCCGGCCTGTGTTTAGTTCAAAAAATGCACATCCGGGCGCTTAAAACCGGTATAATGCCTGTTTAGGCAGCATTCCGGCAAAGGTTATGTGGAATACTGGGCGTTTATCTTTACATAATCGTATGAAATATCAGTTGTGAGCATTATTGCATCACCATCGCCAAGTCCCATGTCAACAGTTACCGTGTAGTTCCTTTTTTTAAGAATTACCTCAAGCTGTGAATAATCTGCGTTTTTGGGTACGCCGTTTGTAAGAAGCGGGATATTATCTATCGAAATAGAGAGTTTTTCCTCTTCAAGTGCTGCTCCGGAGTATCCTGCTGCGCAGGCGATTCTACCCCAGTTGGGGTCGTTTCCGAAAAAAGCTGTTTTTACAAGGAGTGACTGCCCCACGGCCCTTGCAATGAGCATGGCATCGTCATCGGTTGCGGCATTTATTACGTGTATTTTGACAGATTTTGTTGCCCCTTCGCCGTCAAGAACAAGCATTTCGGCCAGTTTCATTAAAACAGCCTCAAGGGCCCCGGTAAAGGCCGCCAGAGATTCGGTACTATTCAGGTATCTGCCTGTATCGGGTGAGAGGATTATTGCGGTGTCATTTGTTGATGTGTCACCGTCAATGGTAATGGAATTGAGTGTTTTATTTACCGCAGATCTGAATATTTTTTCCAGTTCATTGCGTTCAACAGGTGCATCCGTGACAACGAAAGCCAGAAGGGTTGCCATTCTGGGGGCAATCATACCGGAGCCTTTTGCCGTTCCCGCAATACTGTATTCCCGGCCTTCGCAGGTAAATGAAACCGCTGCCTGTTTAGGCACAGTGTCAGTAGTCATAATTGCCTGGGCCAGCAGCGGGCCGTTGCCGGGGGCCAGGCTGTTTACAAGTTCATCGTGACTGCCGAGCATTTTGTCAAGGGGCAGCTGCCTTCCGATAATTCCGGTCGAAGCCATCAGTATGCTCTCACCGGGCAGATTAAGCTTTTTTGCCACATCAGCGGTCAATTTTATAGAGTTTGAAAAGCCTTCAGCTCCGGTGCATGCGTTGGCGTTCGTGGCATTGATTAGAATCCCCCTGATTTTGCCTTTAATGCGTTCCCTGCAGAGTTTTACCGGAGCAGCTGTCATGCGGTTTGTGGTGAACATGCCCGCGGCATTGCATATTGTGTCGCTCAGGATGAGCGAATAATCGAGCCTGTCCGCGTACCTTATTCCGCACTTGATTGATGCGTAGCTGAATCCTTTTACATTTTCAAGTCCGCCGTCCAGATGTTTCATGATAAACTCCTTGATTTTTTTAGGGGAATAATTTTATTCAAGACCTGGTAACTGGTGAAGCAATCATTTATTTTAATCCGTGCGGGTTTTTTTGAAAAAAAAATTGTATTCTGCCGCAAAAAATGTGTTTATTAATATTGCTGTTATAATATAACTACAAAAAAGTGATAATGGAAAAATTCAGGTATATTTCAGAAGTGCAGATCAATCAGAAGGGTAATGTGGTTACCATATCGCTTCCTAAATATTTTTATATAGGGAACATAACGGAAATCGAGGCCAGCTGGGACAGGCTGCTTGGCATGAGTCCGGGCATAATCGGATTTGACTGTACGCAGCTTGAATTTATCGATTCCTCGGCCATAGGCACACTGGTTAAGTTCTTTAACAGCTCGGTTAAAAATAACATCGAGATGTACGTTTACGGGCTACGGGAGGAACTTCTTAAAATATTCGATACAACAAAGATTAACAGGGTCATGACCGTAATGACCACTGAAGATTTTAAAAATAAATTTTTAGTCTGACCCGCAGCAGGTTAACAGAATTTGATAATCAGCCATATAAATATAAGGAATCTCCTTCCTCTTGCATTTGTAGCCACGGTAATTGTTTTTTCCTCATGCTCAACATTGGGTAAATCTCCCCTGGGCGTACTTGTTTCCGGTTCAACCAGGTACAGTGTAATCCGCACTGCTGAAAAGTACATCGGCGTAAGGTACAAGTTCGGAGGCGATACCCCGCGCGGATTTGACTGCTCGGGGTATACAAAATATATTTACAAGGTGAATGGGATTGACCTGCCTCATTCCGCCAGAAAGCAGTTTTTTTGCGGCAGGAGGGTGGGGATCAAAAATGCCAGGCCCGGGGATCTTGTTTTTTTTAAAATTCACGGCAGGAACATAACACATGTAGGGGTCTATGCCGGTAATTATAAATTTTTACATGCGCCAAGGCGTGGCAAGAGGGTATCGTACGAGGATATCAGGACCAGTTACTGGCGTAAAAGATATGCAGGCACTGTAACCATCTTCTGATTATGTCGCGATTACTAATCGCAATGGTAAATAGCTCTTCTTTTTTAATTCTTTTGTTCAAACTTTACTAAAATATCTATTATTTCTTGACAGAATTATAATTAAATATTATGTTATTCGGGTATAAATTTTTTTTGGAGAATTATGCGGATTGGAATTTATCCCGGATCTTTTGATCCTTTGACATATGGACATCTCGATATTATCGAGAGAGCAACAAAAATATGTGACAGGTTGATTGTCGGTATACTTGTTAACAGTGCGAAAAAGTCGCTTTTTTCCCTTGAGGAAAGAACAGAGTGTCTTGAACATTGTTGCAGGGTGTATGATACAGTGGAAGTTGTTTCTTTTAGCGGGTTGCTTGTAGATTTTTGCAGAGAGAATCAGATTAATTGCATAATAAGGGGTTTGCGTGCTGTCAGTGATTTTGAATATGAAATTACACTGGCATCGATTAACAGAAGACTGGCTGCGGATGTGGAAACACTCTTTTTAATGGCCAGGGACGAAAACCTTTTTGTATCTTCAAGCCTTGTGAAAGAAGTGGCAACCTATAATGGTGATATATCGACTCTTGTCCCCCCATATGTAGCCTCCAGAATCCGTCAGACTTTCTCCGTATAAAATTTATTCCCTTATTCGTAAATGAATAAAGGCATTCTTTCCGCCAGTAATTTTTTATGACGGTTGAATGAAATAATGAGGGTATAAGTACCCTTAATAAATTTTAGGGAGGATAAGATGCTCACAATAATACTAATAATCGCTCTCCCTGTTGCTGGAACCCTGGGTTACGCTCTAAGGGCTTATTTTGGCAGAATTAAACTTAATTCTGCGGAAGCACGATCGCATAGAATAGTACAGGATGCGCTTAAAGAAGCGGAAAACAAAAGAAAGGAACTGCTGATTGAAGCAAAGGATCAGCTGCTTAAAGAGAAAAACGTTCTTGAAAAAGAGGCCAGAGAGAGACGACAGGAGCTTCAGGCTGTAGAGAAGAGACTGATGCAGAAAGAGGAGTCGATCGATACAAAGCTTGAAGAGATTCAGAAACAGGAAAAAATTCTTGAAATAAGGGACCAGGAGACAAAAGAGAAGTCTGAAGAGCTTCGAAAGGAATTCGAGAAGCACAGGCAGGAGCTTGAGAAGATTGCAGGGATGTCATCATCCGAGGCAAAAGATCTGCTCATGAAAAATGTTGAGAACGAGTCACGATTTGATATTGCCAGGCTGATTAACAAGATTGAGGAGGAGGCAAAGCGCACTGCAGACAAAAAGGCAAAAGAGATAATTGTCTCGTCGCTGCAGAGGAACGCTTCGGAGTACACCTCCGAGAATACAGTAACTACTGTATCGCTCCCTTCTGATGAAATGAAGGGCAGAATAATCGGCCGTGAAGGAAGAAACATAAGGACGCTGGAGAACCTTACGGGCGTGGACATGATCATTGATGACACACCCGAGGTTGTTGTTATTTCAGGATTTGACCCTGTAAGAAGGGAGATCGCGAGGCTTTCGCTCGAAAGGCTTATCCAGAACGGAAGGATACACCCTGCAAGGATTGAAGAGGTTGTTGAAAAGATAACCAAAGAGATTGAAGAAACAATGCTTGAAGAGGGTGAAAAGGCTGCCTATAACCTGGGTATTCCCGGGCTGCACAAGGATGCCCTTTACAATATAGGAAAGTTGAAGTTCCGCACAAGTTACGGGCAGGATGTTCTTGCGCACAGCATCGAGGTTGCCAACCTTGCAGGTATAATGGCCGGCGAGTTGGGGCTTGATGTGCAGCTTGCCAAGAGGGCCGGGCTTTTGCACGATATAGGCAAGGGTAGTATTGTAGAGGGTGAAGGCGCGCACGCTATTGTGGGCGCAGAGATGGCAAAGAAATTCGGTGAATCTGAAAAGTGCATTAACGCCATCGCGTCGCACCACAATGACCGTGAGCAGGAGTCTTTTGAAGCGGTACTGGTTCAGGTTGCCGATGCTATTTCGGCATCAAGGCCGGGTGCAAGGCGTGAGTCACTTGATACATACATCAAGAGGCTGGATAATCTTGAGAAGATCGCTTCAGAGTTCAAAGGTGTTGAAAAAACCTTCGCGATTCAGGCAGGGCGCGAACTTCGTGTAATGGTTGACAACTCTATTGTTTCGGATGAAAAAGCTGAAACAATGGCGCGGGACATCGCTCAGAGGATAGAATCTGACCTCAAGTATCCGGGTATTGTTCGTGTCACCGTGATCCGGGAGACAAGGATAATTGATTACGCAAGGTAATTTGAACTGACGGATTGATGGTAAAGGGGGTTTATGCCCCCTTTATTTTTGTGTATATTTTTTAACGGGAAGTGGCTTAATGAAAGAACTTAAAATTTTCGCGATAGGAGACATTGTCGGCAAGGCTGGAAGGAACATTCTTGCCAGCCGGCTGCAGGGGATTGCGGAACGCGAGAGGATTGATCTTGTTATTGCCAACGGAGAGAATTCCGCAGGGGGCATGTCCATGACAAGCGAGGTGACGCGTGATCTTTTCTCGCTTGGAATCCAGGTGATCACTTCGGGCAACCATGTATGGAACAACAGCGATATTTTGCAGATAATCGATTCAGAAAAATATCTTCTGCGACCGGCCAATTACCCTGATGGTGTACAGGGAAAGGGCTACTGCATGTTTAACGTTAAGGGGAGTAAAATCTGCGTGATTAACCTTATGGGAAGGGTCATGATGAATCCGCTGGACTGCCCGTTCAGAAAATTTGACTCGATTTATGAAAAGGTTAAGGATGAATCCGATGCCATAATTGTTGATTTTCATGCCGAGGCCACTTCAGAGAAGCAGGCCTTCGGCTGGTATGTTGCCGGCCGCGCATCTGCAGTATTCGGTACACATACCCATGTGCAGACTGCAGATAACAGGATACTGCCTGGTGGTACGGGCTACATAACAGACATTGGCATGACCGGCGCGTTCGATTCGGTTATAGGGATGAAGAAGGAGAGGTCGCTTAAATTTTTCCTGACACAGACCAAGGCCAAGTTTGAACCTGCAGAGGGTGATCCCGGCATTAACGGCGTCATTATTAAGATTGATGCGAACGGGAAGTGTACTGAAATGCGCAGGGTCATGGAATAGTCCCTTAAAACGGAAAGTCCGGTTCTGTTGTTTTTATGACCTCTCTTACTTCAGGCAGTTCCGCAGTCTTATGCACCGGGTTCCCCTCTACATATATTGCCCGCAGCGGCCTGACAGGGCAGGCGTACTCGCAGGCGCCGCAGCCTGTACATATTGCATTATTGACTTCCGGGATCACAAGGTTGTTTCTGAACGGCACCATCTGCACAGCCTTTGTTGGGCAGTGCTCAGAGCATGCTCCGCAGTCAGTACCGTTTGTGTAAGTTATGCAGTTCTCGATTACAAAGACCGATTTCCCTGTCTGTATCCTGCGCTTAGCATCGATGCCTGTTTCAAGTATGGCACCGGCCGGGCAGACCTCGCCGCACTTTGTGCAGTCGTAGTTGCAGAAGCCTGAACTGAAATCCATAAATGGCTGCATTATTCCATTCAGGCCGTACTGAAGTACAGCCGGCTGAAGTACCTTTGTGGGGCACGCTGTTATGCACAGGGAACATGCAGTGCATCTGCTGTTAAAATTATCTGTTGAAATTGATCCGGGCGGCGAGGAGTAACTTTTACGGCTGTACTTTTTCTGTTTCGCAGGGTCCTGGCGGTAAATGGCACCTGCCTGTTTACCCTGCGAAAAAACCATGTTGGGGAGTAGAATCAATCCTGCTATAAAACCCGACCTTGTTATCGTTGCACTTGTGTTGTCAGAATTGATAACCCTTTCACGCTTTGAACCTGCAGCCTGAATTTTTCTGCGCGCAAACCTGACACTCTGTTCGGGGCAGACTGATACGCAGTTAAAGCAGGATACGCAACGCGCGGTGTCAATATGGCCGGCCGCGTAATCAATGCATGAGGACTTGCATACACTGCTGCATTTTCCGCATTTAATACACGATGAAGGGTCTATCGCCAGATTGAAGAATGACAGTCTGGAGATAAGAGAGAGCAGCGCGCCTGCGGGACAGATTGTGTTGCAGTAGATCCGGCCATGAAATATGGCTGGTAACATTATCAGCATAAATACTGAGAAGGCAAAAATTGCCCCGGACACTGACGGTTTTATGTTCAGCACGCTCACAGAAAAGTTATTGTTTTTTACAAGAACTGATGCAATGCCATTGTTCAGTTCAATAAGTGGGAGCGATATTCCGAAGGCCATGAACCTGCCGAATATGCTGAACGGGTCGAGCCAGCGGATAAAAAAAGTTCCTGAAAGAATGCACGAGAGTGCCGAGGCCGCGAGCAGGGTATAGAACAGAACATAATGAGGCCTGGAGTAGCCTCTTTTTTTCACTAGTCCTGAACTTCTGCCTGAACGGATAAAAATATCCTGACAGAATCCCAGCGGGCAGATGAATGAACAGTAGAGCCTGCCGCATATAACAGTTGCTGCTATTACAACGATAAAACCTGCAGCAGCGCCCGATGCCTTTACGCTGAACGCTGCGACAGAGGGTATAAACTGCAGATAAAGAGAAATCTTCCGTAAAAATTCCGGGAGGTATCTGTAGTAGTCGATAAAGAGAAACGCAATGGTAAAACTAAGAATAAGCGATACAGCGATTCTAAGAGGTTTAAGATACTTCATTTATATTGTAATCCTCTTGATGTTAAGCTTTGCCAGGTCGTTTCTGCCGAGTCCCATGCTGCCCGCGATCTTTATGTACCGTATGTCTGTCGGATTTTTTATTCCCGTTGATTGTGCAAGCACCATGGCAGCGGCAGAGTCCGCGGCCACGGGATCTGCCGACATGAATAGATACTTCATGTTCTGTACATCAGACACGCTGTAACCCCTGGGACCGTTGCGTGTCATAACCCTCCAGCCGTCAATGATCACCAGGTCAGGCCTGCGCAGCGTTGAAAAATCGGCGATACACTGATGCAGTCCAGCCCTGTGCCATTCACCTCTGTCCCAGACAACACCCATAAGGTTTTTCATTGATGCGGTCAGTACTGTGGAGGAGTGATGTTTCAGTACCGGTATATTTATTATGCTGTCGCATTCAAGAAAGAGTTTGTGTACCTGAGCCTCTTTAAGTACGCGCCCGCCGGGGATTGATGTTTTTACGAAGTAACCGGAAGATGAGGCGGGTACAAGTTCTGCCCCGGCTTTTACGGCTGTAGCCTGCATGCCGCTTTTTTTGTAACATGCCTGCCACTGGTCGCAGGTGTGATCGAACATGTAGACTTTTGCAGCGCCGGCAGTGTAACACTCCCGGACAACCGCTGCTACGAGGTCGGGATTAGTTGTTGCCCCGTATTCAGGAGTCCTGTCCCACCCGATATTGGGCTTTATCAGAACTGATCCTCCTTTTTTTATGAATCTCTGCATGCCGCCCATCTGGCTGATAGCGGTGTTGAAAAGTTCGACGGGGCTATTGCCTCCTTTAACTGCCACCAGGTCATATTTTTTTTCTGAAGCATAGATTCTGCCTCGAAGGGCGTTCCACCATGCCAACGTAAAGATTGAACCTGCAGCCATCCGGCCTGTTATACTGAAAAGATCTCTTCTGGTTATCATGGTCTCCTCTTGCCCTAAATATTTTTTGACACTCTCGTGAAAACAGGAACTGTTGAAAGTTGGTATTAATAATTTAACTGATCTGTATGAAAATGTTCTAATTCGATCCCCTTACTTTTAATCATCCGGGGATTGAAACTGGCCTTATTGAATAAAAATAATACTTTTCCGGTTAAAAATCAACAGCTGTTTAACAGGTTTGCCCTATTGACGGGATAGCATATTGCATTATGCTGTTCTGCGTATAAAAACAATGGGCATTCATCACGTGTCAGCTTAAAACATGGGGTTTGTATGCGACTGATGTATAATGTAAAAAATAATCCTTCAAAACTGATATTTTGGTGTTAATAAAAAATATATGTGTTATATTGAATACTTGTGAGTAATTATTACGGCTTTATGGAGAATAGATGCAGTTATATTTAAAAGTCCTAACAAACAGTTTGGATGTAAATTATCACCAGGGGCCGGATACAATGGAGAATAATGATGAGTAAGACCTTCGCAGGAGTAAGGAACAGGGTGCTTGGCAGATTTAAAGAAGTCGATTTTGTCACCAGGAGGAAAGCCGAGGCTCTGCTGGCCTTCAATGTTGCGATAATATTAATTATAGCCGTTCTTTTGATTGTAATGATTTTTTCCGTTCCTGAAAAGATCAGTATTGTAGCGCCCGTAATTCTTTTAATAATTG
>JAAYBQ010000018.1 GCA_012730035.1 Spirochaetota bacterium | reverse complement strand
CCTTCAAGCTCAAGGAAATCACGGTAGAGCCTGAAAGCGCCGGCAGTGGTTCTCTGTGCGAAGGTTACAAGTTCATCAACCTGTCCCTTCAACATGGGGAAGTTTCCTATGGTAATACCGAATGCTTTCCTGAATTCGCTGTATTTTTTTGCCTCACGCGCGGCACGTGTCATAAAAGCAGCTGCAGAGAGTCCCACGGTTAGTCTTGAATAGGTAAGAACAATTCCTACAACATTTGCAACGCCTCTGTTCAGAGGTCCGACAGGGTATGCCACGGCTCCGTTAAATGTCAGTTCAGCGGTTGTAAGTTCACTTGTACCCATTTTCCACTTAATGCGGTCGATGGTATATCCGTTGCGGATCTCTTTATCTTTGTTGCCGGGTAGCCATGAGGGAATTACAAAGAGCCCCACCTCTTCAGATCCCGATGGTTTTGCGGTGACAACAACATAGTCTGCGTGTGTGGCAGAGCAGAAGAACTTGCTGCCGTAAAGTTTCCACGCTCCGTTGTCATTAACTGCTTCAAGAATATTGGAGGGTACGTCCGATCCACCCTGTATCTCTGAAAGGTACTGGGCGCCGATTGCCACATCGCCGTCAATCCCTTCACGGCAGTGCTGCAGGATGCGTTTTGTTTCAGGTGTATCAGCGTACTTGTCAAGTAGCTTGACCAGGCCCTCTGTACAGGTAATGGGGCAGGCAACGCAGGCCTCCCCGTTCTGGTATATCAGGAACATTTTGACAAGCTTGACCCAGTCCAATTTGCTTTTATCGAAAAGCAGTTCATCAAATATCTCCTTTTCGAGAATTTCTGTTTCGCGCGGACGCACAATGCGGTCTATGCGGTTATGGTGGCCGTCGTAGTGCTGCATGTACGGCCGCTTTTCAGGTACTGCTGCAGCTTCGGACAGGTCTCTCCACCTGTATGATGCTTTCTGTGAAACCTCGCGCGCTTCACTGTCTATGGCCGGCCAATGGCTGCCTGTAAAATGTCTAACAACCTTTTGTATAAATGGGTCATCGTTATAATAGTTTACGTTATTTCTCCAGTCAAGATATTCATTAAAACTGTATGGATTGTTGCGGTCGGGTAATGACATGGCTGCCTCCTGAAATCTGCGGTTCGTTTTTTTATGATATAAATAAAGTTACCAGTGGTAACTAAGTGTCAATAATTATTTACATTTGTCTGATTTGCTCCAGTCTACCGTTAAGCATCTTTTTAAGCGAGAGCAGGTCCTTTTCAAAAAGTTTTATCTCTTTTTTATGCTCCTGTATCTCGGTGTATTTTTTTTCAACGTAGTAGAGGCTTTTCTCTATTTGCTGTATTTCATTGTATTCGGCATCTGCCAGACCCACCATTTCTGCGATTTCGTCAAGGGTGGCACCGAACCTCTTGCCGCGCAGAATCAGTTTAAGCCTGCCCCGCTCCCTGTGCGTGTAAAAGCGCTGGTTGCCGCTGGTGCGTGCGGGTGAGAGAAGTCCTTTCTCTTCGTAAAACCTTATGGTTGAAGGGCTGATTTCAAGCTCTGCGGCAAGCTCGGATATAGTAAATGTTTCTTTTTTCATCCTCTTGCTCCATTATGCATATAATGGCAGAAACTCTTGACATGTCAATAATTAAAGTTAACTTTAACTTAAATAACTTGCCGGGGTGCTCAAACCTGCCGATAACCGGGTAAAAGCGGTATACTCGGCTGTAATTCCCGGATTTTGCTGTATATTCAATATTATAACTATAAGGAGAAAACCGATGTTTGATTTCGCAATGACCGATGAACAGATAAAACTGAGAGATGAGGCAAGAGCTTTTACCAAATGGGTTCCGCGCGAGATGATTCTTGCTATGGATGCCGAAGAGATCCAGTTCCCCCGCGAATACCTTGTCGAATGTGGACGGCGCAACCTGCTCGGCATAAGGCTGCCCAGGGAGTACGGCGGACGCGGACTGGGGTGGGCTGAGGATGTAATGGTTGCTGAAGAAATTGGAGTGGCAAGTTATTCTCTGGCGTGTATTTGGGGCGTAGGCGCGGACATTGTATGCGAAGCAGTGATAAAGTACGGATCAGAAGAGCTGAAGCAGGCTATTGTTGTGCCGCTGCTTAAAGGTGAGACTTTTGCAGCAGAATGCCTCACTGAACCTCGCGGTGGTTCTGACTTCTTCGGAGCTACAACAAAGGCCCGCAAAGACGGAAGCGACTGGATAATAAGCGGGCAGAAAAGATTTATTGTCGGCGCCGAGGGAGCGGACTGGTTTATGCTTTATGCAGTAACAGATCCATCTGCGCCGCCGCATAAGCGGATGACATGCTTTATGGTTCCGAGAACTAAAGGAGTTGAGTCAAAATACATATACGGTCTAATGGGTGTGCGAGGCGGCGGGGCTGGCAGGCTTATTCTGGACGAGGTACGGGTTCCTGAAAGATACGCACTGAATGGTGTAAATAATGGTTTCGATGTATTCATGACTAACATGATTCCCGAAAGGCTGGGTACTGCTGCAATGACCATAGGCTCTGTGAGGCCGGCGCTTGAGATCGCGACCGGTTACACTTCGCGCAGAAAAGCCTTTGGCCAGAAGATAATGGACTTTCAGGCAGTGGGCTTTAAGGTTGCAGATTGCGCGATGACAATGGACGCGATGAGATCCATGGCATACACCACTGCTCTGGCTATAGACTCCGGAAAAACCGGCGCCGGAAGGATAAGAAGAATGGTATCTCAGACAAAGAAGTTTATTACAGAGGGTTCATGGCGGGTGGTCAATAACTGCATGCAGGTAATGGGCGGTATCGGCTATACAAATGTCTTCCCCATAGAGCGCATACTTCGCGATATACGGCTTTCAATGATCTGGGTGGGGACTAACGAAATAATGCAGTATATTATCCAGACTGAATGGTACAAGGAGTATGAAAAGAGTAAAAAAGATACTTCGTTGCGCGATGTTGAACTGGATGCTGTTTCAGCACATGAAACCGACGAAAAAGTTTACGAATAGACCAATGCGTAACCTGAGGTTTGCCCGTTTATCAGTATAATGTTAAGTTGATTGACAATCAGTCAGTCCGGAATTATTTTATAGGAAAAGGAAGATTTATTTAAAGGAGTATCTGATGAAAAGAATATCAATACTGATATTAACTCTTCTTGTTTATGCGCATGCTGCAGTTTTCCCGCAGGGCCTGGGACCAATTGAAAATGGCTGCAGAAACTGGGTAAAACTTTTCGGAGTGCATTATCAGTCCGGCGGGTCTGCGTCTTCGGATTCGCAGGAGATTGTTGCTGACGCAAACATCGATTTTGCCATCAAGGGAAGAATCCTCTATGTAAACGGCAATAAAATTACTTCACCCTGGAATCTTCAGGAGGTAATAATGATAATGGGACGCTATGACAGGGTGTCTAACCTTGCGAACAATATATATACATACGACAGCAAGGGTGTACTGATATACGAAGCCCCCGGATCAGCAAAGGTTTCGGAAATCAATGTATCATTTATTGTTGATAAATACGATTTTTCTGCCAGGGCAGGATTTGCGGGTGCTTTCAGTATAAATAATTTCAGGTATACCGGAAGTACAACCATAGATGAGGTTAAGAAAAATTTTGCGGCTTATAAAATTGAAAAGGGATTTGGCAACAGTTACAGGGTAAGCCTGGGGGGAATCTACGTGTACTTTAATTATGATTCTGCCACAGGGAACCTGACCTATATTTCGTTCGGTCCGGAAAAATAGGTATTTTTATATATAAAATACCCCGGATTAAAAAACCGGGGTATTCGAACCGAAAAATCTTCTGTTTAATATACTGACAGATATTACCTGAGGTCAGCATTATCAATGTAAAGATTAATATTGCCCGGACGTGAAAAGGTGATAATAACATCGTTGATAATTCTTTCAGCAAATCCAGCTTCACAAACATAAAGATAGTAGAGCCATTTTTTTCTGAAATTTCTGTCATATCCCAGGGCGTGAAGCTTTGTTTCAGCTGCGAGGAACCTTTTTCGCCATTGCGACAGTGTCAGCGCATAATGCGGGCCGATATTTTCAAGTGATTCTATATATAGCCTGCTGTTTGCCGACATGGCTGCTGACAGGGCACTTACAGAAGGCAGATGCCCTCCTGGGAATATGTGTTTCTGTACCCAGTCTATTCTTTTCTTGTAATCTTTGTAATGATGGTCCAGCGTTGTAATTACCTGTATGGTGGCGACACCATCCGGGGCAAGGAGCCGGTTGATTGCGGTAAAGTATGTACTGAAGTGTTCATGACCTACGGCCTCGAGCATTTCAATAGATACGATTTTTGTGAACCTCCCCTTCATGTTTCTGTAATCAATCAGCTGGACGTTAACCCTGGATTCCAGTTTTTCTTTTTTAATGAGCTGTGTTACATGCGCATGCTGCTCTTTTGAGAGGGTAATTGTGGTTACCCTGCAGCCCGTACTTTTAGCTGCATGCACTGCGAATCCGCCCCATCCGGAACCTATTTCAAGAACATGATCAGCTGAAGTTATGCCGGCCTTTTCGATAATTCTGTTCAGTTTATTTACCTGTGCCTGTTCAAGCGTGTCACTTTTCTTTTTGAAGATGGCGCATGAGTAGACAAGCCTGCTGTCCAGAAATTCCCTGAAGAAATCGTTTCCAAGGTCATAGTGTTCGCCGATGTTTTTTCTGCTGCCGTTAATTGTATTTTTTTTCTTTCTGTTAAGCAGCCGGTTAAGCATCAAACCTATTGTTTTCATGGCTACATGGTTATCGTCATCAATATCAAGATGGCGAATAAAAAAACGCAGAAGCTTTACAGGATCAGTTGAGGCCCATCCGCTTTCCATGAATGACTCGCCAAATCCAATCTCGCCGTTTAAGAGTACCTTTGAAAAAAAGGAGTAACCGTTTATTGTTATGTCGGCCCTGTCAGTAGAATTTTCAGGCCCGAAAGTTTTCACTGAAGCGTCGGGATACGTTACCTTAAGGCAGCCTTCAGTTATTCCGCTGAAAACTTTTTCGATAGCTTTACGGGAGAGCGACTGCACCATTGTCGCCGGTATCCTGCCGATTGTCATGGGGCTTGCAGGTTCAGGCTTCGGATTGTATGGAAGCTTTTTGAAAAAGAACAGTTTAAATGCCTCTTTGTATATCCTTGCTACGGTGAGAAGTGTGGTAAAGGGGAATCGCCTGATTACAGATTTAAGGTTACTGCTGGTCAGGGGCAAAGCAGTTCCAGTGAGCCTGGCGGTCATTATATCTTTGCCGTCGCGGTGCAGTACAATCCTCACGTCGATTTTTTCACCCGGTTCTGAAAAACGGAACGAATAGAAACCGTCAAGGTTATTGAAAGGGGAAACGTGAAAGTCCTTGCTGTGCCTGAACTCAATGAAACCACTTTCGCTTTTAAGCTTTTCTGTAAGCAGGTATATGTGCTTTTCACCAAAAGTGTTGTTCACCTCGGCAACCACGCATGAAACGCTCTGGTCTTTTTTATAGCAGAAAAAGAAACTTACCGGGTTGAATACAAATCCCAGATACCTGGCCTGGGTAACAAGTACTATGCGGGTAACCCCCCTGTCAGCGCCGTGACTTTTCAGTAAAGACATTATTTTTTCTTTAATTGAGCCCTCTCCCTGAAGGTAGTCCCTGTCGCGCAATGAAGCGATTTTGAACCTGTTGTAACCGAAACCCTTTACCTCCCTGTCCAGGGTGGTAAGCTCGTCCAGGTCAAAGGCGTAAAAGTAGTGAGGGAACCTGAGCACATGCTTAGCCGGGTGGACGCGCGCATGCATCACCTCGCCGCTGTAAATCTTTGAAATCATAGGTCGCACCCCAGAATTTTCGCGACTTCGACACCCGACCTGACCGCATCCTCGTGGAAGCCGTAACCGAAATAGCTTCCGCAGAAGTATGTTCCGTTTATGCCGTTAAGCTTAGGCAGCTCGGGCTGCGTGTTCATTGATTTGAATGTGAATGTGGGATGGTAGTAATCCATCTCCGCGATAATTTTGTCTCTGGGTATTTTTTTGTTGCTGTTCAGGGTAACGTAGTATTGGTCGACTGTTTTCAGCCCTTGCAGCCTGTTCATGTCATACGTAAGTGAGAGCGGTGAGTTTTTACCCTGAGCGCGTCCCCGTATAAAATTCCATGAAGCCATGGCGTTTTTATTTGTGGGCATCAGTGATCCGTCAGTGTGCAGGATCGTCCTGTTCTTCTGGTACTTCCATGCCCCCAGTAGCCTCTTCTCGTCGGGGGTTGGGTCCGCAAGCATTTTAAGCGCCTCGTCAGCATGAGCAGCAATTATTACAACATCAAAGGATTCCTCCTTGCGGCTGCCGGCCTTGACCTTCACCGCGCCTTTTTTTCTTGTGACCGATTTTACGGCGCTGCCGGTTATGATATCCTTTTTCAGAATATTCCTTATAACTTTGACATAACTGTGACTGCCGCCGACTACAGTCCTCCATACATGCTGACCCGTAAGGCTGAGCAGGTTGTGGTTGCTGAAAAAACTGAAGAAGGAGTCCGCGGGGAATTCCATCATCTCGTTGTCGGGCGTGGACCAGATAGCTGCGCCCATGGGAAGGATGTGGTGTGTGATAAACGTATCAGAAAATTTTTTAGCTTTAAGATATTCGCCCAGAGTCATGTTTGCGGCTGCACCTGTTTCCAGGTCAGCCTTCGCGTGCCTGTAAAATTTGAGCAGGTCAAATACCATGCGCTGAAAAGTAAGGTTCGTTATGTTGCTCCTCTGCGCGTAAAGGCCGCTAAGCCCTCTGCTTGAATACTGTAAATTGTTTTCAAGGCAGTGATAGCCGAAGGACATATCGCTGTCCCTGAGTTTAACCCCAAGCTGTGCCAGAAGCTTTGTAAAGAACGGGTAATTTTTATGGTTCATGACAATGAATCCCGTATCGACCGGGGTCCCTTTGTCAGGCCCTTTATCGATAACAATGGTATGTGTGTGACCGCCGGGATAATCGTTCTTTTCAAAGACGGTTACATTGTGTTCCCTGTTTAAAATATATGCAGCCGTTAGTCCTGCGACGCCTGAACCTGCAATTGCTATTGAAAGTCTTTTTTTAGCCATAAATGCCCCCGATAATATTTTATGAAAAAAATCTGCTTAGAAAATAAACATATATGCCTGCAAAAATACCCTGTGTTGTGCCCCATGCAACATCAACAAGGGACATAAGCAGGCTGTATCCCTTAACGAAAGACATGTTTGTGAAGTCGTATGTCCCATAAATTACGAAACCGGCAAATGCGCCTGTGATTATTGCTGTTAACAGCGAATTCTGGGTATTAAGCGCCAGTGTTATAACCGCGGATAGTCCAAGTGATATTATAGCCTGGGCAAATATACCCGCGTACAGGTTAAATACAATTTTATCGTTTTCGACCCGGGCAAGGTAGCCGAAATGTTTAAGGTAAAAGGGGCTGGCAATGATCGCCAGCCAGAGCATGTCCAGAAAAATGAATATTATTACTGAAACAGCCGCTGTTTTTAAGAAGGGCGGGGATAAAAAGAAATTCATGAATAACCTCCTCCTGTTTTCTTCCCGGATTAATAATAAATATAATGAAGTTTATCAAACTCATAATCAGCGCGTAATTAATTTAATCTAAATCTGATTTTTTGCCATCTATTTTTATCTCTGCCTGTGAAAAATGTGTATATTCAAACGAACATGAGAGGTGTCTAAATGGTTTCAAAAAATATTATAGCCGCGTTTTTATCAGCGTTACTTATTTTTCTGCCAATTACCGTTAAAACAGCTGAAATTGAAGGGGTTTTTTTTAACGACAGTTATATGTCCGGCGATAAGCTCCTGCTTCTTAGGGGTGCTGCGGTTCTTGATTACATGCTTGTTATAAGGGCTTATGCCGGAGGGTTATACCTTGCCCCGGACACGCAGCGAAAAGCAGTTCTTGGAGACGTTCACAGAATACTTGAACTCTACTATTTTCATAAAATCAGCGCGGGTGATTTCAGGGAATCAACAATAGAAATGATTAAAAAAAATATATCTCCGGATGAATTCGAACGTATAAGTGAACGGCTCGAAAAATTCAACAAATTCTATAAGTCTGTAAAGCCCGGGGACAGGTACAGGGCAGAATATATCCCGGCAAAGGGAACCACTCTTTACCATAACGGCAATCCTCTTGGAACAGTTAAAGGGAACGATTTTTCCCGGGCTTTTTTTTCAATATGGATAGGTGCTGATCCTATAGATAAAAAATTCAGGGACAGGCTGTTGGGTAAAAGATGATACGGGAAAAACTTTCTTTATTTGAAAAAATATCGTACGCCTTTCCAGCCCTTACACTTGCAGTCATAGGCATACCTGTATATGTCTATATCCCCAAGTTCTACACGGACTCGCTGGGCGTACCTGTGGCAGCAGCAGGAATAATCCTTCTTTTTATAAGGCTTTTTGATGCATTCACAGACCCGCTTATTGGACTGATTTCGGACAGGGCCGTAACCCGTTACGGAAGACGAAGGCCTATGATACTTGCAGGGGCCCTGTCAGTTTCAGTTGCAATAGTCTTTCTTTTTAATCCGCCGTTAATGGGGCGCGGTGAGGCAACCCTCTGGTTCGGTGTGTGGGTCTTTATTCTTTTCCTGGCTTGGACTCTTGTTACTGTTCCATACGAGTCGCTGGGCCCTGAGCTCACTTATGACTACAAAGAAAGGACCTCGCTCTTTGCCGTGAGGGACGGGTTTCTGCTGCTAGGCATTCTTTTTGCGGCATCATCACCCGTTTTAATAAAAACAGTTTTACTGGATGGAACGTCATCAGGTGACGATGAGGTGTTCTTTCTTATGTCCATGTTTTATTCACCACTGATAGCGCTGAGTGCTTTATGGTGTATTTATTTTATAAAGGAGAAAGATCAGCAAATTGTATCCAGGGGTTTTATTGAAGGTTTTGGTTATGTAAAGGCAAACAGGCCTTTTATGATACTGCTGGTATCATACACCATCAGCGCCATAGGGAACAATCTGCCTGCAACGCTCATACTGTATTATGTGGAATATGTACTTCAGTCGAACATGGCCGACCTTTTTCTTGTGATTTATTTCGTAACAGGGATTCTCTTTCTTCCACTCTGGATAAAGATCGCCGGAAGGTTCGGCAAGAAACAGGCATGGCTTGCTGCGATGGCGCTGAACACGGGCGCGTTTTCAGGAGTGTTCCTTCTGGGCCCGGGGGATGAAGTGCTTTACGGCATACTGGTTTTTCTTTCAGGCATGGGGTTCGGGGCCACACTGGCTATCCCTTCGTCCATACAGGCAGATGTTATTGATTACGATGAACTCATGACAGGAGAAAGGAGGGAGGGGCAGTACATAGGGATCTGGTCACTTGCAAAAAAGATCGCGGCAGCTGCAGGTGTGGGGATCGGCCTTTCAGTTCTGGGAGCGGCGGGATACAGGCCAAATACAGTACAGCCTGATAGTGTAGTTTTTTCACTGCGGGTCCTCTATGCCCTGGTGCCATGCCTGTGTAATGCAGCTGCCATTGTCATAGCTTTTGCATACCCGATAACAGAAGATGTTCACAGTGAAATAAAACTGGCAATTTTAAAAAGGAGAGCCGGCGAAACCGTGGAGGATCCTCTAATTGGTGGTAAGAAATATTAATGTGAGAAGGTGAATATATGAAAACAAAGACTAAAAGAAATTTATTAGCTGCAGTTTTATTGATTTTAATAACGGTCGGGTGTTCATCGGTGTCAATTGAAGATTATAAAAATGAAAAGCCGACCCTGATTCTGGAGGAATATCTTAACGGGACATTTGATGCATACGGTCTGTTCATCAACAGGAGTGGCCGGGTGACAAGGCGGATGCATGTTGTAATGAAGGCCACCTGGACTGGCGATACGGGTATCCTCGATGAGGATTTTACCTGGAGTGACGGAGAAAAACAGAAAAGAATCTGGCACCTTAAAAAAATATCACCAACAGAATACGAAGGCAGGGCTGACGACGTTGTAGGCGTGGCCAGGGGCGAGGTTTCAGGTAATGCCTTTCATTGGGAATACACACTGGCAGTTAACGTGGATGGAACCATATACAACTTTAGTTTCGATGACTGGATGTATCTGATGAACGACCAGGTGCTTATCAACAGGGCTGAAATGTCAAAATTCTGCTTTACCGTCGGTAAAATAAATATTGTTTTTATCAAACGAAAATGATGTTTTCTATATTACTGAAGGATAATATCGAAGAAGGTATTATTATGAATAAGATTATAGCGATTTTGGTTATAAATCTGGCGGCTGTCATGCTCTTTGAGTTTCTTGGGTGGCTGGTCAGCCTTAAAAAGAAAAATGTAACTATAGCAGACTCAATGTGGGGAGCGGGTTTTATCATAATCACATGGCTGACATTCATACTTGGTGACGGGTATTTAGTGAGGAATGTGATTATAACCGTTCCGGTTACCATCTGGGGGCTTCGGCTTTCTTATCATATAACAAGGCGTAGTATCGGTAAACCTGAAGACCCTCGTTATACGGAGTGGAGAAATGAATACGGAAACAAATTTCCGGTCGTCAGCCTGTTCAGGGTCTTCCTGGTGCAGGGATTATTTATGTGGCTTATCGCATTATCAATACAGCTTGCACAGCTCTTCCCCCGGCCGGAAAGCCTTACATTAGCGGATTATGCAGGTCTTGGTATATGGGTAATAGGCTTTATAATTGAATCCTCTGCGGACAGGCAGCTTGCACATTTTATTAAAGACCCGGCAAACAGGGGCAGGGTAATGAGGTATAAGCTCTGGAGGTACAGCAGGCATCCCAATTATTTTGGTGAGGCAACCATCTGGTGGGGGATTTATGTGATTTGCTGCGCGACGGAATATGGTTTCCTTACAATAATAAGTCCAATGCTTATAACGTACACACTGCTTAAAATAACGGGTGTTTCGCTCATGGAGCAGACGATGTTTAAAGGTAACGCTGAGTATGAAGATTATAAAAGGACAACCAGTTCATTTATACCATGGTTTCCTGGGAAATAATTTTTAAAGCAGGTGTTTAAGTTCTTTTCGCATAATTGCGGCAGCTTCACGAGGTTTTTCAAGCGGGTAGAGGTGTCCACCCGGAGCTGTTCGCAGTGTGAAACCGTGCCGCTCAGTAAATTTTTTAAGTGATCTTATGTGAACTGCATGACTCTTTTTGCCGTAGATTATTGAACCCGGGACATCGCGTATTTTATTGTACATACTTATGTTGTCCGGCATTGTCTGAAAAATTTTTACTTCGGTTTCAACGTTGTAGGCAAGTGACACACCTCCGGGGCCTTCTACAGTCCCGCACTCTATGTAGTCCTCAAGGCACTGCGGGTCAAAGGCGCGGAACAGGGACTTGCTGTAAAAATATGCGCGGGCCGATTCCATGTCGGGCCAGTAACGTTTTCTTCCCGAGGACTGTTTTGCCGGAGTAAACCTGTCTGCTATGCCTGTAAATTTCATCATCCTGAAAATGAGTCCTGCTCCTCCCCAGAAAAACGGAGGGTCCAGCATTATCACTGCGCGGAAAAGGTCGGGCCGTTTATGTGCTGCCATGAATGTAACAATACTGCCCAGAGAGTGGCCTGCGCCTATTACCGGCTTCTCAGCGTTTTGTTCAACATGGGCTATAATTTCATCCGCGAGGTTTGACCAGTTGTTGTTAACAGGATAATCCACGCTGTGGCCCAGTTTTTCG
Source organism: Spirochaetota bacterium (assembly GCA_012730035.1). GTDB lineage: Bacteria > Spirochaetota > UBA4802 > UBA4802 > UBA5550 > JAAYBQ01. The sequence goes on along the minus strand of JAAYBQ010000018.1, from coordinate 260 downwards.
ACTGCAATAATCCCGTACTCATCGCGCAGAGAATCGAGCAGGACAGAGTATGTTTTGCCGGGAAAGCCGTTTGCATGGGCAAAGTGAATTATTTCCCTGTCTGCGGACATTATTCTTCGGGTTCTGAAGTTTTTTTGATATAATATAGTACTGTAAAAGTAATGTAAAAAGAAAGGTTCAGAATCATCAGAACTACAAGCACAATTGCCGTGGATTTATCGTTTCCGTAAAAACGGTCAATCGCGACGATGATAGAAGTG